>CANCMG010000092.1 GCA_947378965.1 Alcaligenaceae bacterium
TCACCGCCGGTGCGGATAAACAGATCAGGCTCGGGTGCCCAAGCCATTGACAGATAGGGAGCAAGACTTGTTTCGTCAAGGCCAGACGGATCTGCCGCTAGTTCAGGACGGGCGCGCAGCAAGGCACGAGTCGCTTGCAGAATATCCCATCGCCCACCATAGTTGGCGGCAATAGTCAGATGCAATTTGTCGTTGTGAACCGTTTTTTCTTGCGCGTGTACGATCAGCTCTTGAAGTTTAGGCTCGAACGCCGATAAGTCACCGACGACGTGCAGCCGAACCCCCTGCTCTTGCAACCGTGTCACCTCGCGCTCAAGCGCCTGCACAAACAGACGCATCAGCAAGGACACCTCTTCGGCGGGGCGACGCCAGTTTTCAGAGCTAAAAGCAAACAATGTTAAGTACTTAACCCCAGCCGCACCGCAGATTTCAACCGCGCGACGTACCGATTGCACGCCTTTTGCGTGACCCGCAGTACGAGGCAGCAAGCGAGCATGTGCCCAACGGCCATTGCCGTCCATGACAATCGCTACATGAGTCGGGATGGCACCCGTAACAGGAATTTCGCGGGTTGAGCTGATGGCCATGTTAGTGGCGGCCTAAACCGTCAAGATCTCTGCTTCTTTTTGTGTCACCATCTTGTCGATCTCAATGACGCACCTATCAGTCAACTTTTGCACCACCTCTTGAGCGCGTCGCTCGTCATCTTCTGAAATCTCTTTGTCTTTCACGAGTTTCTTAAAAGAGTCATTCGAATCACGGCGCAAATTACGCACGGCAATTTTGGCGTCTTCGCCTTCGGATTTGACGACTTTATTTAAATCTCGACGACGCTCTTCGGTCAGAGCGGGCATTGGTACCCGAATGCTATCGCCCATGCCGATCGGGTTTAAACCAAGATCAGAGTCGCGAATCGCCTTCTCGACGGGGCCTGCCATATTTTTTTCCCAAACCTGCACGCTTAGCGTACGGGCATCCATCAGATTAACGTTCGCAACCTGTGAAATTGGTACTGGAGAGCCGTAATACTCGACTTGCACATGATCAAGAATACCGGGATGCGCCCGACCAGTGCGGATTTTTGCCAGATTCGTTTTGAGCTGCTCGAGCGATTTCGCCATGCGGGCTTGAGCAGAGGCTTGAATATCTGCAATACTCATTGTGTTTCCTTTAAACGTGAACCAACGTGCCTTCGTCTTCTCCGCTGACCGCCCGCTTTAGCGCGCCAGGTTTGTTGATTGAAAACACTCTGATTGGTAATTTTTGATCGCGACATAAGGCGAATGCTGTGGCATCCATCACTTCAAGACGCCGATTAATCACTTCGTCAAAACTAATACGGTTGTAACGCGTGGCCGACGGGTCTTTATTTGGGTCGGCACTGTAAATGCCATCTACCTTGGTAGCTTTCAACACGATCTCAGCGCCGATTTCGGCGCCACGCAACGATGCTGCCGTGTCGGTGGTAAAAAATGGGTTGCCAGTACCGGCAGCAAAGACTACGACTTTGCCCTCTTCGAGGTATCTCAAGGCTTTGGGGCGAATATACGGTTCGACAACTTGTTCAATGTTTAAAGCAGACTGCACCCGAGCGTCGACGCCACGGTGCTTTAAGGCATCTTGCAATGCGAGGGCGTTCATGACTGTGGCCATCATTCCCATGTAATCGGCGGTCGCCCGATCCATACCTTGGGCACCCGGGGCGACTCCGCGAAAAATATTGCCGCCACCAATCACTATCGCGAGCTGCACCCCCATTGCCACGACCTCGGAGACTTCTTCGGTCATGCGCATGATAGTGGCACGGTTGATACCAAAGGCATCATCACCCATCAACGCTTCACCAGAAAGTTTAAGAAGAACTCTTTTGTGCATTCGGGTGGCCATTATTAGGGATTTTTGAGGGTTAAAGACGTACAAAAGTGTACGCCAAACCAAGGGAATGCATCAGGCATTCTCTTGGTTTTTTTAGCAAAATTAGGCGTTTCCGGCAGCTGCCGCAGCAACTTCAGCCGCAAAATCCATCGTCTTCTTTTCGATGCCTTCGCCGACAACAAACAGAGAAAAACCAGCAATTGCCGCATTTTTCTCTTTTAGCATCTGAGCCACTGACTGCTTGTCATTTTTAACAAAAGGCTGCGATAAAAGCGCGACTTCTTTCAAAAACTTTTGCACTGAGCCTTCAACCATCTTTTCGACGATTTCTGCAGGTTTGCCTGACTCGGCTGCCTTTTGACGTGCCACAGAGCGTTCAGTTTCTTTGTCGGCCTCAGGTACGCCCGACTCGTCTAAGGCGCGCGGTTTGGTTGCTGCGATGTGCATAGCCAAGTCTTTACCCACTTCGTCGGCGCCAGAGTACTCAACCAACACGCCAATACGGCCGCTGTGCACGTAGCTTGCTAGTTTGTTCGCGGTTGTGTAGCGCTGGAAACGGCGAATCGAGATGTTTTCGCCGATTTTACCTACCAAGGCGGCACGCACCGATTCAACAGTACCGCCATCCAGATTTGACGCTGACAAGGCCGCAACATCCGTATAGGAATTGGCTGACACCTGCTTAGCCAAAGCCTCGACAAAAGCCACAAAATCATCGTTTTTAGCAACGAAATCGGTCTCGCAGTTCACTTCGAGCACTGCGCCTTGTTTGGCGTCGGGCGAGATGTACAAGCCAATCAGGCCTTCGGCTGTGACGCGCCCAGCTGCTTTACTGGCTTTGCTGCCAAGCTTGACACGTAAGATCTCTTCGGCGCGAGCCATGTCGCCGCCTGCTTCAGTGAGAGCGCGCTTGCACTCCATCATGGGCGCGTCGGTTTTTTCGCGCAACTCTTTAACCATTGCGGCAGTAATTTCAGCCATGTTTGCTCCAAGATTAGTAAGAGGCGCCCCGACGCGTGGTCAGAGGCGCGCAATGACAATGCCCGGCACGAAGGCGCAGGCACCAGAAAAATTTACGCTTTTTCTTCAGCGACTTCGACGAACTCTTCACCAGACGCGAGCTCTTCAACGATTCCGTTCAGGCTTTGCGCACGGCCTTCGAGTACAGCATCTGCCATACCTTTTGCATACAGCGCAATTGCCTTAGCAGAGTCATCGTTGCCAGGAATGATGTAATCAATGCCATCGGGCGAATGGTTGGTGTCGACTACCGCAACCACTGGGATTCCGAGCGCTTTTGCCTCGAGTACCGCAATCTTGTGATAACCAACGTCGATCATGAAAATGGCGCTAGGAAGGCCGTTCATGTCTTTGATGCCGCCGATTGACTTGTTCAGTTTGTCGAGTTCGCGTTGAAACATCAAACCCTCTTTTTTGCTCATGCGCTCGGTACCACCGTCAGCGATCATGACTTCCATGTCTTTTAAGCGCTTGATTGAGCTTTTGACAGTTTTGAAGTTTGTGAGCATACCGCCCAACCAACGGCTGTCAACGAACGGCATACCGGCGCGGGTGGCTTCTTGCGCCACCAGATCGCGCGCAGCGCGTTTTGTACCTACGAACAGAACGTTACCGCCTTTTGCAGCAACTGATTTCACAAATTTCGTTGCGTCAGTGTAATTGGCGACCGTTTTTTCGAGGTTGATAATATGGATTTTGTTGCGGTGGCCGAAGATGAAAGGCGCCATCTTGGGATTCCAGTAACGAGTTTGGTGACCGAAGTGCACACCCGCTTCTAACATTTCACGCATTAACGACATGATTTAAGGCTCCGAGGGTTAAGTCTTGTGTGACGCCTGCACTGGCTTTCTAAAAGAAATTCAGCACCCTGGTGACGCAACACGCGATTTGGTCTGCTCTGGGATGGCTTTTAGGACAAAGCCGCAACAGAAAAAGACCGATAGTGTTAACTAAAATTGTCAAAAGAAAGCCAAGAAACACTTGGATTCAGTTTGCTTTCACTGACATTGGTTAAACTTACCGTACGGTACGGGTTTTTACTCGTACCAAAAACACAGTAAGCCTATAATTCTACTATCTTTCACCACTTATATTCAAGTAGCCATGGGATTAGTCACCAATCCAGCCGATTTAGACCTCATGCGAGCAGCCTGTCGCGATGCGGCAAAAGTGCTCGACTTTATTACCCCACATGTCAAAGCAGGGGTAACAACCGGCCAGTTGGACCAACTTTGCCTGCAATATTTGACCCAAGAGCTCAAGGTGATCTCTGCCACAGTTGGTTACGCACCTCCGGGGTACCCCCCTTTTCCGGGCGCAATTTGTACCTCAGTCAACCATCAAGTATGTCATGGCGTGCCCGGAGACCGAGTCCTCAAAAATGGCGATGTTTTAAATATCGATGTCACGATCATTAAAGATGGCTGGTTTGGCGACACCAGCCGTATGTATTTTGTCGGTGAGCCCTCAATTTTGGCCAAACGGCTCGCCGATGTCACCTACGAGTGCATGTGGCTTGGGATTGCTCAGGTCAAACCAGGCAATACGCTCGGTGATATCGGCAATGCGATCCAAAAATACGCCGAAAAACAAGGGTTTTCGGTGGTTCGCGAGTTTTGCGGCCATGGTATTGGCAAACGTTTTCACCAAGATCCTCAAATCTTGCATTACGGGCGCCCCGGCGCCGGTGACAAACTTGAGCCCGGTTTGATTTTTACGATTGAACCGATGATTAACGCTGGGCGCCGCGAAATTAGGCAACTCGCCGATGGCTGGACTGTCGTTACCCGCGACCACAGCCTGTCGGCACAGTGGGAACACACCATTTTAGTGACCGACACGGGCTACGAAGTGCTGACAATCTCTGACGGCATGCCCGCCCCACCAGCCCTGATCGCTGCCTAGGCATACCTGCCATGACTGATGTGACTGCGATCGCGAACATCCGTACACAGTTGCAAGGCAACCGTCAGGTGGCTATTGCCCAATACCGTCAGACTCTGCGCCCAGACGTGTTGCTCGCTGCACTCTGTCGCTGTGCAGATCAAACCTTGCGAGCACTTCTTGAGCTGTTTCCGCTGCCCAAGGGAGCAGCACTTGCTGCGGTTGGGGGTTATGGCCGGGGTGAGCTATATCCTTTTTCGGATGTCGACCTACTGATCATTTTGAAAGACGAACTCGACGCGCAGGCCGAGGCGACCCTAAGCGGGTTGGTGGCAGCGATGTGGGACGTTGGTCTTGAGCCTGGCTACAGCGTCAGAACCATCGAACAGTGCGTCAACGAGGCGAGTGCCGACATCACGGTCGAAACGTCTCTACTTGAAAGCCGCTGGATTGCTGGCAGTAAAACATTAGCAAAATTGTTTGAAAAAACAATGACTGAGCGGCTCAATGCGCAACAGTTTTTTCGAGCCAAGCGTGCCGAAATGCAGCAGCGCCATGCTCGCCATCAAGACACGCCCTACTCACTCGAGCCAAACTGCAAAGAGTCGCCTGGTGGGCTGCGCGATCTGCAAGTCATCATGTGGATGGCCAGAGCCGCTGGCTTTGGTGCGAGTTGGCAGGCCATTGCACGCGCCGGGCTGCTGACCACTACCGAAGCGCGTGACCTCAAACGTGCTGAGCAAGCGTTCAAGCGAGTGCGCATCGAACTACACTTACTGGTTAACCGACGCGAAGACCGTTTGTTATTTGATTTGCAACACGGTTTGGCGCAGGCCTACGGCATCACCGCCACGGCCACGCGCCGCGCCAGTGAACTCTTGATGCAACGTTATTACTGGGCCGCGCGCCTAGTCACGCAGCTCAATACCCTTCTCGTTCAAAACATCGACGAACGTTTGTTCGCACTTCAAGAGTCTGACATTCGTGTCATTGATGAGCACTATGTGTCAAGGCATAACCGCCTCGACATCAAAGATGATTTGCTGTTTGAAAAAAATCCAAGTCAATTGTTAAACGTATTTTTGGTGTTGCAGCAACACCCTGAGCTCAATGAGCTGTCAGGTCGTGCACTGCGCGCGATCTGGCACGCGCGCGACCGGATCGATGCGACCTTCCGGCGCGCTCCTGAAAATAAAAAGTTTTTTCTAAACATTTTGCAACAGCCGCACGGCATCGTACATGCCTTGCGACGGATGACGATGCTGAATATCTTGCCGCGCTACTTGCCTGTCTTTAGGCGCGTCGTCGGACAAATGCAGCATGATTTGTTTCACGTATATACGGTCGATCAACACACGCTTGCAGTCGTGCGTAACCTTCGACGCTTTACCATGCCTGAGCATGCCCAAGAGTACCCCTTGGCCAGTAGATTAAGCGCGGGGTTCGAGCGTCACTGGTTGCTGTATGTCGCTGCGCTGTTTCACGATATTGCCAAAGGGCGCGGCGGTGATCACTCAACGCTTGGCGCCCTCGAGGTCAAGCGCTTTGCCAAGGCGCACACCCTAGAGCGCGAAGACACTGAGCTTGTGGTGTTCTTAGTCGACAGTCATTTACTGATGTCGCAGGTCGCTCAGAAAAAAGATTTGTCTGACCCACAAGTTGTCCTCGATTTTGCGATGCGTGTGAAAACCTTGCGACACTTACAAGCACTGTATTTGTTAACGGTCGCTGACATTCGCGGCACAAGCCCGAAGGTCTGGAACACCTGGAAAGGAAAACTGCTTGAAAATCTTTATGATTTAACACGCGCGACGCTTGGTGGTTCGGTTGACGACACCAATACGGTTCTGCGGCAGAGGCTTGAACAAGCGGCAACGTTGACACGCTTGGCGGGCTTACGCGACGAGACACGCGAGACCTTCTGGCAACAGCTTGATGTTGCCTATTTTTTACGCCATGAAGCCTCAGATATCGCCTGGCATACTCGTCATCTGTACTATCGAGTTGCCCCCGAACAAGCGATCGTTAAGGTCCGCCCCACCGAGGGTGCTGAAGGTCTGCAAGTGATGGTGTATACCAAAGACGTGCCTGATCTCTTTGCCCGCATTTGCAGCTTTTTCGGCAACCGCGGGCTGAGTATTCTAGATGCACGCATTCACACAACACGACGAGGCTATGCATTAGACAGCTTTATCGTTCTCCCTGCAGACACCACAGAAGAACTTCGCACCTTAGCGACCTTGATCGAACACGAATTAGACGTTCATCTGAACGCTGAGCCTTCGGCTTCACTCACGACGCGTCACGCGAATGCGCGCCCTTCTCGTTTGTCGCGTGCGTTTCCGGTTCCGCCGCTCGTGACCTTGCACCCTGATGAAGGAAGTCAGAACTGGCGTCTTGAGATCGTGGCGACTGACCGCTCGGGCCTGTTAGGCGATATTGCGCAGGTCTTTGTCAGTTACAGCATTAATCTGCAGACGGCCAAGGTCATGACTTTAGGCGATCGCGTAGAAGACGTGTTTGTGGTGAGCGGTGAAACACTTGCGCAACCTCGCACCCAAAGACGGTTTGAACGCGCCATGCTTGACGCAATCACGCAAGTTGAACGCCGTGCTGCTTGAAAAAAAACTCTGGTGGCTCATCTCGTGTCTTTGCTTGGCGGGTGTTGGAATCGCGTTACTGTCACAACACGCGTTTGATATGCAGCCTTGCGCCTGGTGTGTGTTTCAGCGCCTGCTGTACCTGATGTTGGCCGTTATCGCTGCCATCGCAGCCTTAAGTCAAGGCCTGATCGTGCGCCTGGTCTGTACGATGCTGAGCTTGAGCCTGACAATTGCTGGCGTTTTAGCGGCATGGTTTCAGGCACACGTTGCGTCGCAGTCCTTTTCGTGCGCACAAACATTGGCCGATTTGTTAATGACACAAACCGGCCTAGAAACCGCAATCCCCGCATTGTTTGGCATTTATGCGAGTTGCATGGATGCACGAGTCAAAGTGTTTGGCCTCGAATACGCCTACTGGAGTCTGCTGCTGTTTGTGCTGTTAGGCCTTTTGGTCGCCGTCATTATTAAAGGCTTTCGAACCTTACGCGACTAAAGCTAAACGTCCAAGCACAGACGCTGCGCTTGCGCAGCGCAATCTGCCTTGTGAGGTAAAGCGAAGCGCAAGGCACATGTCACACAAAAAACTTAATGATCCTCAGCGGCAAAGCCCATATTGAACAGTAGGCCGTTTTGTTCTTCGCGAACGGCTTGGCGGGTTAAACCTAAACGTTCGAGATATTCTGGGGTAATGTCGCCTGTGACATATTCGCCGGTGAAGCACGAGGTATCAAAATGCGTCAAAGCGGGATTGAGATCTGACACCGACTTTGTCATTGACTCAATGTCTTGATACACCAGCGCATCGGCGCCAATAATTTTTGCAATCTCTTGTTCGTCACGCCCAGTGGCAATCAGCTCTTGCTGTGTGGGCATGTCAATGCCATAGACGTTTTGATAACGCACCGGTGGTGCCGCTGAGGCCATATAAACTTTGTTTGCGCCTGCTGCACGTGCCATGTCAACAATCTCGCGACTCGTTGTGCCGCGCACGATCGAATCATCGACGAGCAATACGTTTTTACCCTTGAACTCCATCCCTATCGTGTTCAGTTTTTGACGTACCGATTTTTTACGGACAGCCTGGCCGGGCATAATAAAGGTTCGGCCGACATACCGATTTTTAATTAAGCCCTCGCGATAACTCAGGCCTAAGCGATCTGCTAACTGCATCGCAGAAGGACGCGACGAATCGGGGATTGGCATGACAACATCGATATCGCCCAAGCGCAAAGTGCGAGCTAACTTATCTGCCAAATACTCGCCCATTTTTAAACGCGAGCCATACACCGATACGCCGTCTAAGACAGAATCAGGGCGGGCAAAATACACGTATTCAAAGATACAGGGGGCATGCAACGCACCATGCGCGCATAGTTCGCTACTAAATTTGCCATCTAACGAAATGAATACAGCCTCGCCTGGCGAAACATCTCGCACAAATTGAAACCCTGAACCTTCAAGCGCGACAGACTCAGAAGCAACCATCCACTCGGGGCCCTGCGCGGTATCGAAACGACCGATGCACAACGGGCGAATCCCGTGCGGATCGCGAAAGGCTAGCAAGCCATAGCCTGCAATTTGTGCCACAACTGCGTAAGCACCCTTTACCCGTTCATGCACAGCTTTTACCGCACGAAAAATCGCTGATTCATCAAGAGACACGCCCTTGGCGGCCCGTTGCAATTCGTGCGCCAAGACGTTTAACAATACCTCTGAATCTGAATTGGTATTGATGTGGCGCTGATCATTTGTAAAAAGCGACACGCGAAGTTCGCGCCAATTGGTGAGGTTGCCGTTGTGGGCAAACGTGATCCCAAACGGGGCATTGACATAAAAGGGTTGTGCTTCTTCGACGCTGTCTGACGAACCCGCCGTTGGGTAACGGACTTGACCGATGCCGGTTGTACCAGGCAGCGAGCGCATATTGCGCGTGCGAAACACGTCGCGCACCAGGCCATGCGCTTTGTACATATTGAAATGATTGCCGTTTGAAGTGGCAATGCCTGCCGCATCTTGACCGCGGTGCTGCAAGAGCAGCAAGCTGTCATACAACAGCTGATTGACAGGACCACGACCAATGACACCAACAATTCCGCACATGTACTTTCCTGATAACCGTTAAACCACGTTTAAATTCTGTTGACTGAGTGAGGTCACCCACTTCGTTTACATTCTGTCGGGCTCGGTGTGGCAACCCATCGTTATAAAATTTTGTTGTGCTCGGGTGGGCAACCCACCATTATAAAACTCTGTTGTACTTGGGCGGGCAACCCACCATTATAAAACTCTGTTGTACTTAGTAGGGCAACCACTCACGGATTGGCTCTGGGACGCGCGCCTTAATTTGCTGAACCACTCCTACCACTTGCTTAGAAAACATGGCTTGCTTCCACCATGGTTCTTCGGGAAGTGGTGTAAAGCCAGCCAATGTCACCAATAGCAATACAAATAAAATACCTCTTGCCAAGCCAAACACTGCACCTAAGCCGTGGTCCGCTGGGGTCAATCCCGTTTTATCGATCAAGGCCGACAACGCCATATTGACCATCCCAATCGACAACAATACGGCAATAAACACACCCACATAAGCCAAGGTCATGCGCAAAAACGACTGGATGATCCAGCTTGCTAACCAGTCGGCGACTCGTGGCCCCCACCAAATCGCAGCCACAAACGCGAAGGCATAGGCCGCTAAAGACAAGACTTCTTTTAGTAGGCCGCGGATCAGCCCTAGCACGACCGAAACGCCCAGCACGCCTAGCAAAACAAAATCAAACCCAGTCACTGCGTTGCAATAAAGGCGCCGTCGTACCCAAGCGTGCGCAGACGGGTCTGAGCAGCTTGCGCGGCTTCGCGAGAGGGAAACGGCCCAACACGTACGCGGTATCTTGCTTTACCACTGACATCGACTGGGCCATCTACAAAGGCGTTACCCACGCCTGCGGCCAACAATTTACTCTTTTGGGCTTGTGCGTCGGCCGCTGCGTCAAGCGACATTGCCTGAACAACGAAGTTACCGCGGGTGGGTGCCTTGGGAGTTGTGACCGTGCCTGATGGGCCTGAGGACTCTGCTGTTGGCCGCCCTTCGAGCAAGGCGACTGCGCGTGCGCCATCATCTGAGCGAGTCGCAGGGGGTGAGTTGGGCGCCGGCTTGGGCGGTTCAACTTTAGTCGACGAAGCCGGTGAATCGACGCGAGGTTTGACCTCAGGTTTAGCCGGCGTTGCAACAACCGGAGCCGATACCGCTAAAGGTGCCGAGGCAGCTGGTGCTACTGTCGCAGAGGCGTCTGATGGCGCAGTTGTTGCCGAACTATTGGCGGCCACAGGGTCGCTTAAATTGGGTTGAAAAGGCGCATTGCGGTCAGGGATCTTGATTGGTATTTTGTTTGAGACAGGTGCAGGCTCTGAGTCAAGCAACATGGGTAAGATCACGACTGCGGCCAGCACCAAAGCAACGGCACCTGCCAAGCGCCGGCGGGCTCTGACGCGCAGATCGGCGGCTTGAGCCTCGCTGGACACAGAGGGACGCACCTTGCCCGGAGGTTTACGCGGTGCTGCACTATCTTTTCTGGAAAACAGTCCCATTGATTCAAACACCCTGACTCAAAAAAAAAGACAGACCCGAAAAGCGCCTGAGAACGGCGAAAAGCGTTTATGCTGACCTTCCGCTGGCTTGCAGTGCACCCGCGACAGTCAGAAACGATCCGAATACGATGATTCTATCATCCGGCTTACTTAGTTTGTGGGCCGCCGCAAGGGCCTCGGCTACCGAGGGGAAGTGGCTGACGGCCACCTCGGTCTCGCCCGGTTTTTGATTGCTGGCAACACAGTCTTTGACCTTGGCAGCCAATTGTTCTGGGCTTAACGCCCGAGCACCGGGCAAGCCCGCACAAAACCAATGATCAATGCGGGGGGCCATATGTTTGACCACGCCCGCAATATCCTTGTCGGACAACATCCCAAACACCGCGTAGGTGTAGGGGTGAAAACCCATATTGCCCAGATTCTTTTCAAGAACGGCAGCGGCATGAGGGTTATGCGCCACATCAAGAATGACCGTCGGTTGACCCGGCAAAATTTGAAAACGCCCAGGCAACGACGCTTGCAGCAAGCCCAGACGCACTGCCTGCTGCGGCACGGCTAAGCGCTCACGCAAGGCCTCTAGCGCCGCCAAGGCCCCCGAGGCATTGAGCAGTTGATTAGCGCCCCGCAAAGCGGGATACGCCAACGCATTGCGCCGTTGCTGGCGGCCAGCAAAAGCCCATTGCTGGCGATCACCCGAATAGTTAAAGTCACGCCCGAACAACCAAAGATCGCAACCGACGGTGTTGGCGTAATCGAGTAAGGCTTGGGGAGGTGCGGGATCACTGCAAATCGCAGGACGCCCGTGACGATAGATATGTGCTTTTTCGAATCCGATTTTTTCGCGCGTATCGCCCAGCCAGTCAACGTGGTCGATATCGACGCTGGTGATGATCGAGCAATCGGCATCGACAATATTGACCGCATCCAGGCGTCCGCCTAAGCCCACCTCAAGCACCATCACATCGAGCGAAGCAGCGGCAAACATGGCCAGCGTGGCGAGTGTTGAATATTCGAAATAGGTTAACGATACGCCCTGGCGGGCGGCCTCGACCATACTGAAATAACGCACAAACTCAGCATCAGAGACGATTTCACCGTTTAAGCGAGCCCGTTCGTTGAAATTCACCAGATGGGGCGATGTGTAGAGCCCCACCCGGTAGCCGGCAGCGAGCAAGATCGCCTCGAGCATGGCACAGGTTGACCCTTTGCCATTGGTGCCACCCACAATAATTTTAAGTGCAGTGGTTTCGATTGGTAAACGCGCCGCAACTTCGCGCACACGCTCAAGCCCCAGGTCAATCGCACTGGGATGTAACTGTTCAAGGTAACTGAGCCACTCAGCGAGTGAGGCGGTGTTTGAGGGTGCAGCAAGGGTCATGGCAAAAGTGGCATTGAGTCAGCAAACAAGGCCCTATTTTAACAGCGGTGCTGTCGGCCCCTCAGGCGCTTGAGATCTAAGCAGTTGACGTCCTCACTGCCCTCGTCCTAATGGGCGCCGCTGACGCGCAGAGAGACCTGGATTCCTACCGCGCGACTCGATTTCTACTAAAATCATGTTCAGATGAATGACCGCAAACCCTTGGACTTGACTGCTTTTCTTTGCATCGCGCTGCTCTGCTCTCTTTGGGGTGGGCAACAGGTTTTGTTTAAACTCAGTATTCAGGACATTCACCCTAATATGCAGATCGCCTTGCGCACGAGCATCGGGTGCGTGTTATTAGCTGCGTTCATGTGGCACAAAGGCGTTTCACTGGCGTTGTGGCGTGGGCCGTGGCGCGCAGGCACACTGGTGGGGGTCTTATTTGCCTTAGAGTGGTGGATGATTGGCGAAGGCCTGCGTCACACTAGTGCATCACACGTTGTAGTGTTTCTATACACTGCGCCTATTTTTACCGCCCTCGGTCTGCACGTCTGGCGCCCAGACGAACGCTTGAACTGGTGGCAATGGTGTGGTGTCTTTATTTGTTTTAGCGGAATCGGTCTGGCGTTTTTAGGATCACCTGCACCCACACCACTCAACGCGCGGATGTGGCTCGGAGATTGTCTTGCCTTAGGTGCAGGTTTTCTTTGGGCGACAACGACCGTGATCATCCGTTGCTCGGGTTTAGCGGGTATCGCAGCCACGCAAACGACCCTGTATCAACTGTTAGGTGGGGCTCTTGGCATCATGCTACTGTGCCTCTTGCTAGGTCAGACCAACATCCACTGGAGCCCTTTTTTGATCTCAAGCATCTTGGGCCAGGGCGTGGTGATTTCGTTTTTTAGTTTACTGGTATGGTTTTGGCTGCTCAGACATTATCTGGCTTCAAGGGTCTCGATTTTTACCTTTATGGCACCGCTGATTGGCGTGGGCTTTAGCGTATGGTTGTTAGACGAGCCTTTGCACAGCGAATTTATATGGGGCGCCCTGATGGTGATGGCGGGAGTGATTTTAGTGAACCTTGCACCTCAGACTCGACGTGTGAACGGAGCATAGTGTTGCCATGTGTTTAGCTATTTTTGCTCAAAATGTTGTGCCAGACTGGCCGCTGGTTGTTGTCGCGAACCGCGATGAACTGCATGCGCGCCCGACCGAGGCGGCACGGCCCTGGGATGACACCCCCTCGTTACTGGCAGGCCGTGATCTACAGGCTGGGGGAACCTGGCTTGGTCTGACTACAGGTGGGCGTATTGCTTTACTCACAAACTATCGCGAAACGGGTCTGCGCGATGATCAGGCCCCCTCGCGTGGCTATCTTGCAGAGCGCTATCTACGACAAGAGCAGTCGGCGCAACAGTATCTGCAGGCGTTGCAACAAAGCAATGCGCCTTACAACGGCTTTAACTTACTGGCCGGCGATCAAAGAGGCTTGTGGTACTACTCAAATCGTCTGCACGCAGAACCCATTAAGATACCTGACGGTGTCAGTGGAGTCTCAAACGCGACACTCAATACGCCCTGGCCTAAGCTATTGCGTACGCAACGCCGCGTCTCTGAGCACTTGGCACAGGCTCATGCACCTGACACGGCCCGTCTGTTTGAAATTTTTCAGGATACCGTTCGTGCCGCAGAGCACGAACTTCCTGACACAGGCGTTGGGCTAGATCGCGAAAAACTGCTTGGCAGCCCGTTTATTAAAAACGAACGCTACGGCACGCGTTGTACGACGATTATTTTGCAACATCGCGAGGGTTACGCCCTGTTTTACGAAAAGCGCTACGACGCTCAGGGGCAAACGGTGGGCGACAGCAACTGGCGAGTTGATTTTTTAGCGAACACGATCGCAGCCGTGTGACGCCTTGAACCGCACAAAGATATTTTTAAAGGTTTCAGTAGCGACGTTAAAAAACAAAGCGTTTTCCTGAAGCGAAGCACTTTGTAGGGGCAAGGCTGTTTGCAGCGCCATGCAGTGAATGCGCGGCTGCTTGACTGAATAAGACAAGAATTAAAGGCTTAAGTTGGTTGCATAACGCCAATAATACTGTATATTTATACAGTATTATTTTATCAACTCTCTGCAATGCCTATCTCTAAAACTTCATCCGCCTGCCCGTCTGCTTCTCTGCTTAAGTTGCATCCTGCACTTTGGCGTGGGTCGCAATTTGGCACGCGCGCTGGTCCAACGGTCTCGACTGGGTTTGCAGCGCTTGATGCCGAACTGCCCGGCCAGGGTTGGCCTACCGGTGCGCTTATTGAGTTGCTCGCGCCACAATCGGGCGTTGGCGAAATCAAGCTATTACGCGCGGCACTCCATGCTACGGCGGGGCAACAGCCAGTGGTCTTGCTGCAACCACCTTATCGGCCCAATGTCGCTTGTTGGTCGGGTTGGCGTTTTGGCACACAGCGCTTGCTTTGTGTCACACCGCAACGTGCGCGTGATGCGTATTGGGCCGCCGAGCAGATTTTAAAAAATGGTAGTTGTGCAGCTTTGCTGTTTTGGGCGCATCCCATTCAAACCTCGGTCCTTAAACGTTTGCACCTTGCTGCGCAAAGCAGTCAAACCTTATTTTTTATGTTTCGTCCGTATTCGGTGCAAAACGAAGCCTCACCGGCTGTGCTGAGGGTGCTGCTGTGCGCCGAGCAAACAGGCGCCCTCACCCTGTCTATCTTTAAGCGACGCGGGCCTGCTTGTGGGCATCCCATCACGCTCACGTCGCCACCCTCTGAACTCTTTTCAACTGCGACTCATGACCCTATGGATCGGCTTGCACCTGCACAGCCTCAGCCTCGATACGTGGCGACTCCGCTGGCTGACTGAGCCAGGCGCTGCCGCAGTCTTCGAACACGACGCCCTCATCGCTCTCACGTCTGGCGCGCAGCGGTACGGCCTGAACGCGGGTATGCGTTGCGCGACTGTGCGCAGCCTAGCACCTGAGTGCTTACTTTATCCCAGAGACCCTCACGCAGAACAAAACGCCTACGCTCAGGCCGCACACGTTGCCTTAGCCTACTCGCCGTCTGTATATCAGCACGCTAACGCCACTCTTTTAATCGACGTCACCTACAGCTTGCGTTTATTTGGCGGTATCCGCCTGATTGTTCAAGGGTTGCGCCAACAACTCAAACGCTTAAAACTGCAGGTTCAAAGTAGCGTTGCGCCCACGGCCACCGGCGCGTGGCTGTTAGCGCAAGCAGCGCGGCACTCGCCACAACCTCTAGTTCAGCGCTCGCCACAGTACTCAGCACAGCGCCTAACACAGCAAGCTGCGCAACACTCGGCACAGTACTCGGTGCAATACTCGCCACGCTACGCATGTGGTCAAGCTACACTCGAACGCTTACTCGACCGGTTGTCCTGCGCAATGCTACCCAGTGCACAGCCTCATCGGGTTTGGCTCAACGCCATTGGCTGCGAAACTCTCGGTGGCTTGCGAGCTTTACCACGCAGCGGTCTGCAACGACGCGTGGGTACAGAATTACTGACAGAACTTGAACAAGCCTATGCACAGACGGTTTGGCGCAAAGCCCCTTATGTTGCCCCCGAGCAATTTACTGAACGGCTTGATTTACTTGACCGCCTTGAACATACCGCAGCACTTGCTTCGTTTTCAGAGCGTTTAGCGCTTAGCTTATGCACCTGGCTAGTGGCCAAGCAATACGCACTGCGCAGCGCTACGCTTGAACTGCATCACGAACGCGGCCGTCACGCCTGCCCCCCTACCGCGCTTGAGTTGGCCTTTGGTGAACCCGTCTGGCTGTTAGGTCAACTGATGCCCCTGCTACGCGAGCGCCTGTCACGCCAAAGTTTGGCAGGGCCTGTCGTGGCCCTCACCTTGCGTAGCCAGGCTTTGGCGCCACAACTTGCTAGTAGCGCCACGCTGTTTCCTGATCCCTTACACGCGCCAGCAGATTATCGGCGTTTGTTAGATTTGCTATCTGCCCGACTAGGTGCAGAACAGATATTGCAACCCGCTCCCTTGGCGGATCATCGCCCAGAAATCGCTAACCACTGGGTGCCACTCGATGCTTCGACGGCAGTCGCAACAAGCAAAGCGAGCCACACAGGCCAAAGTCACACAAAAAAAACACCCTCAGCTCTAGCTGCCTCGGCGACGGTAAGACCAGCGGTATCAGTCGTGAACACGCCAGCTGCGTCTGTGACCGTTACGCAGGCAACACGCACGACAGTCAGCTCAACACCTGCACCCTTAACTGAAAGGCCTTTTTGGTTATTGCCAGAGCCTCTTGAGCTGAACGTTCGCGATGATCGTCCGATCTACCATGGGCCATTGCAGTTACTGCGCGGCCCTGAGCGTATTGAAAGTGGTTGGTGGGATCACTTACGTATTGCACGCGACTATTTTGTAGCACAAGACCAGCATGCCGCACGCTATTGGATCTATCGCGAACGTGATACCGAGCGAGCGCGCTGGTTTTTACACGGCGTCTTTGGTTAATGAGTGGGCACTTTACAACTATCTTGCCAGGCTATGCCGAGCTGCACTGCCTGTCAAACTTTACGTTTTTGCGCGGTGCATCTTCGCCTGAAAGCTTGGTGGCACAAGCGGCTGCCTTAGGCTATCACGCACTAGCCCTGACAGATGAGTGCTCGTTAGCCGGCATTGTGCGCGCTCATCTAGAGGCTAAAAAATCAGACTTAAAGCTATTAATTGGTAGTGAACTGCGCGTAGATCCAAGCGATCAGCCCGCTTACAA
>CANCMG010000093.1 GCA_947378965.1 Alcaligenaceae bacterium
AACACCAAGGTGGGTGTGCTGCACTTGCGTACAAAATCGCGATCAACGGTAAACACAAAGTCGCTTCGGTTGGTGTACATGTTAGTCAAAAAAGCATGCGCCATATCCATGGTGATTTCAGGGCGCTGCAAGCAAAGCGTGGGCGCCCACTCTTTCATGTTGCCGCCGCGAAACAGTTCGGGCATCTCTGGCCGATAGGCGCTAGGCTGCGCATGAATGGCCGCAACGACGCGCCCGGGCGCGCGCTTAAGCAGGTTCCAGATGTAGGGGCCGCCAATACAAAAACCCATCACCAAGAATTTATCGATGCCCAGATGATCCATCAAGCCGAGTTGGTCATCGGTGTAGGCGTCCCAGGGGCGATCAATTTCAAGCGGACCAGACGAGTAGCCGCGATTAGCATGACGCGAATCGGCGATGATGCAGCGATAGGTGCTACGAAACTCTTCCATTGGGTCAAACGGCCCAGTCGTTGAGCAAAAAGCGGTGGTGGCATTCAGGCCCCCGCCGGGTAAGATCAGCATCGGAAAGCCTGAGCCGACTTCGCGGTAGTGGATTTTGGTACTACCTTTTTCGTAAAAGGGCATGGTGAGGTCTCTCAGTTGACTTGTTGTTATAGTGGGCTAGCAACGCCCTGTTGTTCAAGGTAAAGTGTTTACAGCATTTTGACATAGGGCAGCACAAAACAAAAATAAAAGAATGTTGAGAGCGCCGGATGCAACGAAAAGAACGTTCGACGTTAAAACAGCTTGCATTGAAAAAACCGATTTCGTAGATAAAACAGCTGGCAGTGGTACACCGAATTGGCTTGGTACAAGAGATCGAAGCCGCTAACAAAGGAGCTTACAAACATGTTTAAAACAATGATCACGGCAGCCACGCCAATCGTTGCTGTTGCAGCGCTTGTGTGCAACACCCTTTTATACTGCACCGCGACGCAGGCGCAAGAGATCTATCCGAACAAACCCATCAAGATCGTCTTGGGTGTTGCACCAGGCGCCTCCACTGACTTTTTGGCGCGTGAAGTCGGGCGTGGCCTCAGCGAGCGGGTCAAAGTGCCGGTTGTGATCGAAAACAAAGCGGGGGCGAATACGATTATTGGCACCAACGCGGTCGCCAAGTCGGCGCCCGATGGCTACACGCTATATCTCACAACGATTACAACGGCCATTAACCCCTTTGTGTATACAAACCTTCCGTTCGACTTTAAGAAGGATATGAAAAATATTGTTTTGCTTGGCGTCGCCGATAATGTATTTGCCGTCACGCCTAAGATGGGCCTGAATAATGCTCAAGACATGATTGCCTATGCGAAAAAAAATCCGGGGCAGTTTACCTACGGTTCCTCAGGCATTGGCACGATCCACAATTTACTGATGGAGCTGATTGCTGATCGTACACAGGTGCAGGTTAACCACATCCCCTATAAAGGCGCGATGGCAGCTGTGACAGACGTCTTAGGGGGTAATCTGATGGGTTACTTTGGCACGATCTCTGCACAGCGCGAATTCATCAAGCGTGGTGACCTCAAACCATTGTTTGTGACCTCGGCCAAACGATCGATTTATTTGCCTGAGGTGCAGACCCTTGCCGAGGCTGGGTTGCCGCCGATTGCGACGGGTTATTGGATGGGGCTGTCTGCGCCAGCCGGTACTTCAGATGCGATTGTGAATTTGTTGAACAAAGAGATCAATGCGATTTTGCGTACGCCTGACGTGATTCAAAAATTTAACCAGCAAGCGATTGATCCGATGGGCGGTTCGCCCACAGAGATGGATACGTTCTTTGATGAAGAATTAAAGCTTTGGCAGGCTGCTGCTATCGCCGCAAAGATCGTGCCGATTGCACTTGGTAAGTAAAAGTCAGACAAGCTTTCAGAGTAAAAGAAGTATCGGTATAAGAGTCAGACAGGATTCAGAGTAAGAGACGTATCGGTACGAGACTAAGAGAATTGTCAAAGTAAAAGCGTCAGTCGTATCGGTGACGAGTGGTTTAAAAGTGTTAGAGAAAAATTGACTGTGACAGAGCAAAATCCAACATACGACTTGATTGTGATCGGGGGCGGCATTGCTGGGCTGACTGCCGCCGTGCGTGCGGCTGAGCTTGGCTTGCGTCCGCTTGTACTCGAGCAAGGTGAGGGGGTTGATTACCCTAACAACTCGCGTCAATCGGGTGGTATTTTGCATGTCGGTTTTAAAGATCCCTTTCGTGAAGTGCCCGACTTAGAGCAGCACATCGCACGTGTGACTGGTAGCGAGGCCAAGCCCGAGCTTGCCAGTGCATTAGCCCAACATGGCGCGAGACTGATTGTGTGGTTGCAGAGCAAGGGCGCCAAGTTCATGCGCTTTAATCCTCAAGAAGGTTATCGCTGGTGCATGGCACCGCCTCGCGCGTTAAAGGCCGGGATCGACTGGAAAGAACGCGGACCCGATTTAATTTTGCGTCGGCTCGCGCTTGAGTTGGTTGAGCGTGGCGGTACGCTGCAATTAGGGGCTCGTGCGTCTGAACTGCTGCTCGAACAAGGTCGCTGCGTGGGCGTACGCGGCGTCTGTCAGGGCGAAGCCAAAATTTGGCGAGCACCTTATTGTGTGCTGGCAGATGGCGGGTTTCAGGCGAATCGCACGTTGTTCGAAAAGCATATCGGTGCCTCATTCGATTCTGTATTTCAACGCGGCGCCCGAACCGGGCGCGGCGATGGTTTAACGATGGCGTTGGCAGCCGGGGCGACGCTAACCGCAGGCAATCGCTTTTACGGGCACGTGTTGTGCAGCGATGCTAAACATAATGATCAAGTTTGGCCCTATCCCGAAGTGGATGCCTTGGCCACGGCAGGTATCGTGATCGATGCTACCGGTAAACGTTTTGTTGATGAAGGGCGTTCTGGCGTACATCTGGCCAACGAGTTGGCGGCCAATGCAACGACCGCGACCTTGTTTGCGGTGTTCGATCAGACAATCTGGGAGGGGCCCGGCACCTCTGCGCGCATACCAGCAAACCCTTTGCTTGAGCGTGCCGGCGGTACGATTTTGCGCGCTGATACAGCGGCTGAGTTAGCCGAAAAAATGGGTGTGCCGGTTCAAGCGTTTGTCGATACCTTGACGCAATACAATCGCGCGTTGGCAGAAGGTAGCTTGCAGACGCTACCGACCCCGCGCTCAGTGAAAGTCGAGCCGCTGCCGATTGTGCAGGCGCCCTTGATGGCGATTCCGATTTGTCCTGGCATTACCTACACGATGATTGGGATTGACATCGATGCTCAAGCGCAAGTGCTAGATGCAAATGCCACACCGATCCCTGGGCTGTTCGCGGCAGGGGCTACCACCGGTGGACTTGAAGGCGGTAAAGACTCTGCCTATATTGGCGGGTTGATCAAGTCAGGTAGCTTTGGCTTGCTGGCTGCAGAGCGTATTGCAAGCCTCGAAGGCAAACAAGTGTTGCTCGAACAGCCAAAGCGCAATGACATAAATCTTGGCTCGCACAAAAGTGCGAACAGTGATGCCAGTGCGGCCGCCAGCGTAGGACAAGGCAAAGATACAAACGCAGGTGCGAACCTCAGCCAAGGCAATAGCTCAGGCGCAGCGATGAGCCGTTCTGACAAAGCCCCCGCAGCAGTCGCCTACGGGCTCGCACGCTTTCCGGTCTTGCGTGCTGCGACCCGATTTGGAAAGCCGGTGGCAGTAGGTTTATCCCTAGTGGTAGCGGCGCTGATCCACACGTTATTATCAAGCTCGCTTGGTTGGCTGAGTGTGCCCTTGGCGATCGCTGTAGGCGCGTTTGTGCTGATCGTTGTGTTGGGTGTGGTTGAGCTCATCAAACTCGTGACAGAGTTTTTGATACCAGAGTGAGTTAGCCAGTACCCAGTTCAAATAAACCACTATTCAAAAATCCAGAGACAACATGAAAGATCTGACAAAAAAAATACTCGTTAGCCTCATGCTGATATCTTCGCTTGAGGCAGCCCACGCTGCGTACCCCGACCAACCGATCAAGCTCGTTGTGCCATTTCCGGCGGGTGGTACGACTGATGTGTTGGCGCGTACGTTGGCCGTTAAGCTATCTGAACGAGTGGGTCAGTCGGTCGTGGTTGAGAACAGAGTGGGCGCAGGTGGTACGATCGCAGCCCTAGCGGTCGCAAGAAGCGCACCGGATGGCTACACTTTTATCTTGGGTACCTCAGGTACGCACGCTGTGAACTACGCGTTGGCCAAGAAGCCTTCTTATCACCCACTCGATGATTTTTCGGCAATCACGACTGTTGCAGAGGTACCCAACGTTCTGGTTGTCTCTTCAAAGTCTCCGTACAAGACCTTGGCAGACTTGATCGCAGCGGCCAAAGCTAAACCAGGTGAGCTAAGTCATGCTAGTACAGGGATTGGTGCGTCGCCCAGTTTGAGCTTTAACGTATTAAAGCTATCGAGCAAGATTGATGTCATCGAAGTGATGTACAAAGGCGGTGCCCCGGCGCTCACTGCAATCTTTGCTGGCGAAGTCACCTTTGGCTTTGATGGGGTCACCACTTCAACACCGCACATCAAGTCAGGGACGCTGCGCCCCTTGGCTGTTAGCAGCACGTATCGCATACCGACATTGCCCGAGGTGCCCACCGTTGCCGAAAGCGGTTATCCCGATTTTGACGTGGCGGCTTGGTATGGTATCTGGGCCGCGGCGCAAACCCCTGCAGCGATTGTTAAGAAAATGAACGCCGAATTTAATGCGATCCTGAATATGCCTGATGTTCGCGAAAAATTTCAAAGTACTGGTGCCAAGATGATGGGTGGCTCGGCCGAAGATTTTGTCGCCTTTAACAAAAAAGAGTTTGACCGTTGGACAAGTTTTATTCGTGCCAGTGGGATCACGCTGCAAGATTAAAGTCACCCCGGAGAATTCACAATGAGTCGATTCGTTACTAAGCTTAAGTTGTTGGTATTTAAGCTATCGCCTCATCTCGCACTTACGCTTGGCCTTGAATTTCCGTTGAAATCTGAAAACCGATTGTTTCTTGAGAATCAAATTTTTGATTTACTCAACGCAGGCTTTAAGCAACAGGCCGAACGTGCGCGCTGCCTGTTTCTGGGTACGGATAAGCGTAGCTGGCATTACCCTAAGTGCCTAGACGCTGAGTTGCATACGATGGATATTGAGCCCAAAAAAGCGATTTACGGCAACCGAGGTCTCCATACGATTGGTTCTGCAGGAGAGCTGTTGCAACATTACGCGCCTCGCTCTTTTGACGCGATTATTGCCAACGGTTTAATCGGCTTTGGGATGAATCAGTTGGCAGATTGCGAAGCGCTTCTGGCAGGTACGCATGCGCTACTCAAAGAAAATGGGTTGTTAGTGTTGGGTTACAACGACGGCGCTGAATTCGTCAATTTCAAAGTTTGCGATTCAAAAAATTACAAACTGTTTGAAGAGTTTGTGCCCAATCATCAAATCTTGAATCGCTGCCAATACGAATTTGGTGATCATACGTTTGTTTTTTTGAAGCCGATATATTGAAGTCAACGTAACAACAACTTATACGCAACAACAAGACAACGGCACCAACAAGACAACGGCAATAACGAGACAACGGCAATAACAAGACAAACTTCTGATAATTGAGGTGTGAGATGCGCAGGGTTTTTTGGTTGAGTATTTTTTTATTTGTGGCGATGAGCCAGATCTCAGTGAAGGCACAAGAGCCTTGTTTACAAGCGAGCACAACTTGCACAGAGTGGGTCACGCTTGATGACCAAGGGCAACGCGGGCTGATCTACCGTACGCATCCGCTAGCCCAGAAAAATGAATTGATTGAGCACGCCGTGATCGTGATTCATGGTCAAGGACGCAACGCCGACGGCTATTTTCGTCATGGCTTAGCGGGGGCGTTTTTGGCCGACGCCTTGAAAAATACTTTACTGGTTTCGCCACGCTTTGCGTCAAATGAAGGTAAAGACTGTCGCGATAAGCTGGATACCAATGAAGTAGGCTGGATTTGCTTAGGGCCCGAAAGCTGGCGTAACGGAGGTGCGCAAGCCACGCCCGCCGCTAAAAACTTACAGTCGTTCGATTTTATGGATGCGTTACTGCTCAAGTTGTCTGACAGGGCGATTTTTCCAAACTTGCGTACGCTAGTCATTGCTGGACACTCAGCAGGTGGGCAATTAGTGAATCGCTATCAGATGGTGAACCCGCTTCACGAAAAATTAACCGCTGAGCGAAAAATACAAATATCGTATGTGGTCGCCAATCCATCGTCGTACACGTATCCAGGGGCTTTGCGGCCTACGCGGGAGGCTGTGCCGTCTAATATCGCTGCGTCTGCACCCGGGTACCTTGCCCCTGTTTCTGACGCTAAAGATCAAAAAGCCTTCGTACCCTTTTCAGATGCTGCAGGGTGCATCACTTTTAATCGTTGGCCTTATGGTCTAGAGTATAAAGTTGGTTACGCGTCTCAAATCAGTGATGACCTGCTCAAACAGCAACTGGTAAAACGTCCGGCCACTTTTCTACTAGGCGAGCTTGATATTCTGCCGCTTTACGGTTTTGACAGTTCGTGTGCTGCGATGGCGCAAGGGCCGACTCGATTGGCTAGGGGCTTTGCTTACACAAAATTTTTAACAGATACGCTGCAGGCGAATCATCAGTCGGTGATGGTGCCTGCGTGCGGACATGACGCACGCTGTATGTTTAGCGCAGAAACTGCTTTGCCTCATTTGTTTGTGAAATAGTCCGACAGCCCGGGTTTGCCTGCCGCGCTTACAGCCCGCCCAGTCAAAGTCATCGTGCCTTCGGCGCCTGGTGGTAGTGCAGTTCTAATTATTCAAACAACCTAGCGGATCCGCGGCGCTATTCTAATTTGATGGATGCGTCTTTGATGAGCTTGCCCCACAGGGTAGTTTGTTCTTCTAGCCACGCACCATATTGCGCAGTGGTGTATGCGCTTGGGACGACCTTTAGCTGTTTCAGGCGTTCAGCCAACCCCGCGCTATTCATAAACGTATTGGTCGCCTGATTGAGTTTGAGGATCACCTCTTTTGGGGTGCCTTTGGGTGCAAATAAACCTTGCGAAATAAAAGACTCAAACCCAGGGAGGCCGGCTTCGCTCATTGTGGGCACGTCGGGTGCGTAAGGTGAGCGTTCAAGCGAGGCAATGGCAATCGCTTTGAGACGACCTGATTTAAGATATTCGATCACACTGGGTAAGCCCGTAAACACCATATCGACTTGGCGCCCAAGTGTGTCAGCGATTGCTGGGCCGCTGCCCTTGTAAGGCACGTGAGTTAATTTCATGTTTGCATCGCGCTGAAACTTCTCAGCCGCTAGGTGAGGGCTACTGCCGTTGCCAGCTGAGGCGATGGTCAGCTTGTTCGGATCCTGACGCGCGGTTCGTATGACATCGTCTATCGTGTTCAACGCAGAGTCGCCTGCGACCACCAGCGTGTTGGCAAAGCGCGCTACCTCGGTGATCGGGATTAAGTCTTTTGCGGCGTATGGCAGTGCCGGATATAGACTTGGACTAATGGAGTAGGCGGCTGAATCCGACACCAAGAGTGTCTGGCCATCAGGGGCAGATTTTGCAACGTAGTCAGCCCCAATAATGCCACCTGCGCCCGCGCGATTTTCAACAATGACAGTTTGTTTAAGTGCCTCGCTTAAGCCAGGTGCGATGATACGCGCAAACAGATCTGAACCACCACCAGGATTAAACGGTACGATCAAGCGGATGGAAGAGTTGTTTTGCGCGTGAACCGAAAATGCGCAAAGCAACGAAAATAAAACAATGCCTGCTTGATGCAAGGTCTTGGTCATGTTGTCGCCTCTTGAGTTCGTCTAGGTGTTAAGTGACTTTAACTGTGTTGTTGGTGAGAGTGTATTTTGTGAAGAGCTGTTGAAAAAAATCAACGGCAGCGGCTGTGAGCGGGATGCCAGCACAGCCCGCTCACGAAGCCAGCCCTAACAACTCGAGGTGTCTAACTCGCGAGGCTAAGGCTCGTAAGACTTAATGTGCTTGCAGACGGGCAACCTTATTGCGCAAGGTATTGGTTAAAGAACTGACCAATCTCGCTAAAGGCCTCTTTGGTCTCGGGCGCGTTGATATCCCGGTAATACTGAGCGTGTGATTGCGCTTCAAATACTTGCAGGCTAGCGGGTACACCCGCATTGCGCAGCTTTCTGTGAACACGCACGGTGTTGCTTAGTAACAGATCCCGAGTACCCGACGTCAGAATTGTCGGAGGAAAGCCCGAAAAATCACCGTATACCGGCGACAGCATCGGATCTTTCAGATCGTGGCCGTTTGTGTAAAGTGCTGCGCGTTTGTCACAACTCACCCCATAGGCAACGAGTACGTTGTCTAACATGGCATTCGTTTGAAACGTGTCACCGGCACCCGTTAAATCCGACATCGGGGTGCCAGGTGCAATTGCGGCGGGTAGTGGCAGGTTGTCGCGCTTCGCACGCAACACCATCGCCAAGGTTAAGTTGCCGCCGGCAGAAGAGCCGAAGATCGCCATTTTTTTAGGATCATGAATCTTTGCAGTGGCACGCCATACCGTCATGGCATCATCAAGCGCTGCAGGATAGGGGTGATCTGGAGGCATGCGGTAATCGACAGAGATGACCTTGACGTGCTCAAGGCCTGCCATATAGATCGCCTCAACAGTGCCCGATAAGCCCGGCGAGCTGACAAAGCATCCACCGTGCACATGAATGAGGAGTCTATTTTTATTTTGAGGTGAGATGACAGCAGGTGTGACGATAAAGGCCTTCACGCCATCGATGACGGTAGGTTCGACCTTAACTTGCAGCTTGTCTAGCAAAGCAGGTATGTTTTTTTCAGCCGCTTGCGCACCCGCCGCAACTTGTTCACGCCACCCGTCTGCAGTGGTCGGGATGACATTCCATGTTGAAGTGAAGGGTGCGGCAATTTGCTTTTGAATTTCTGGGCTAACAGTGTTGGGCACTGGTATTTGTTTTGCTGGGATATCTCGCGCTGCCGGCGTTTGCGCAAGTACAGACTGTAAGGGAAAGAGTGTGATCACAGCCGCAGCGATTAGGCTTTGCAATTTCATAGGATGTCTCTTTTAGCCTTAATTTTTAGCTGGAGTCGCAACGGGCTTGTCTTTATCAACGACATAGGTCACTAATAACGTCGCGGCAGCTGCACTCGCATTTTTTCCACCGTGGATCGAACCCTGCGGTACTGAAAACGCCTCACCGGTTTTGACCACTTTAGCTGTTTGCCCATCGACTTCGAGAGTTAATTCTCCGCTCATCATGTAGCCGATTTCTTCGCCAGGGTGGGTGTGCCGAGGGATCGTACCGCCAGGCGCGACTTCAACAATCATTTGTATCGCAACTTGGCCCGGTGTGCTTAACTGTACTGTTTGTACTGGGGTGCGCTTAATTTCAGGCGCCTGCGCAATGGCGGAGGT
Organism: Alcaligenaceae bacterium; assembly: GCA_947378965.1. Classification (GTDB taxonomy): domain Bacteria; phylum Pseudomonadota; class Gammaproteobacteria; order Burkholderiales; family Burkholderiaceae_B; genus Zwartia. Next base: position 9,420 of record CANCMG010000093.1, read on the forward strand.
TGCAATCAGCAGAGACACGATACTAAAAAATACACTTTTGATTTTCATTTTATTTTCTCGTAGTGATGTGTTGAATAGCAGAACATAATTGCAGAGAAATGTCTATATCGAATTTTTGTTGGTGTGCGGTAACAGGCAGACAGGTTCTTGAGGTTTATTACAAATGATTGAGTAAGGGTCGATGGCAGCAATGGCGGTATTGGCGGCAACTAACGCGGGGCCTGGTGACTTGTTGCAATCCCAAGTTCAAGCGCCTGAGCGCCATTTAGCCAAACCATGCTCGGCGTCATATTGTCTACGTCTGTTTTATATACCCAAGCAAATGCCTTGGGCGGCAGCATGTCTTTTAGGTAAGGAACAATACCTCTTTGGTACCACTCCTCTGCGGCATGAAAGTCACCGTTCACATTAGGGTGGTGGTATCCCAGGCCAAACTGTTGTTTCGGGTTCTTTCCAGTTTGTATGTAGTTGGCATGCGAGTAAATGCGCTGCACGCCTCCAGCAAATACCCGATTACAAGCGCTGGCGCATTTGTCTTGTTTGGCGTCGGTCCAGGTTGTGATGTTGTTCGCACGAATGTAACGTCCGATTTGAACGGCATCTGCACCGTTTCCGCCGCCAGAATTTAATCTGACTAAAGTGACACCTTTTCCTGGGCCCGCCATGTACTGAATAAATTTTTTACCATCGCCAGGGCACAAGCGCCCTTGTAGATAGATGTAGTTACCTTCCTTAGACAGCTGAATCGGTTGGTCGCAAGGGTTGCCGTGAGCTGTCTGGCCGCCAAGCAAAAATAGCATAAAGATAAAAATCGACTTCATATCGGCTTTGTCAGATTAAGATTAATCCAAGTATTATTAGCGTACTCTCGAGCCTAAGCTGTTGTGTCTTTAGCGGGCGTTTGAGTGACGGCCAGTTACGCAATGATAAGAGATAAAAATTTCACTTTAACAAGGTATTCATCATGCAAGCAAAAATCGCCCAAAAAGCGCCATACGCCGTTGAGGTTGTTGCTGGACAAAGCTATTACTGGTGCGCGTGCGGTCAAAGTAAAAAACAGCCCTTCTGTGACGGCAGCCATCAAGGCGGCAGCTTTACCCCCACTAAGTTTGAAGCCAGTGAGTCCAAGACGGTTTATTTCTGTGGCTGTAAGCAGTCAAAGAATGGCGTTCTGTGTGATGGAAGTCATAACGCTCTTTGACGCTTTGACTGAAAACGCAATAATTTTTAAGCGATTGCACATGGCAACAGCTAGCGCTGCGTGATCAAAAAAATGGCTTAGGTTTTCACGGAACAGCGATAATGATTAATCGTGCATTCTTTTATGCAACAGCGACGCTATTGATTGGCATGAACAACGCATCTGCCGCGAGCTTTGACTGCGCGAAAGCCCAGCGCCCGTTAGAGAAGTTGATTTGTAGCAATCCACAGCTAAACAGCGCAGATGAACAGATGGGTCAGACGTTTAAAGAGATAAATGCTTCATTTCCTTTACAAGGATTTGCTTTGCTCACGCAACGGCGTCTATGCGATCTTGCAGCATATATGATTCCCACCAAGGGCGGCTTTAAAACCGACCAAACGGATGATGTAATCATCTCGGTTAGCGATGCCGCAGTTCAGTTAAGTGGTTTTATCTCTTGTTCACCTCGAACAGGGATTGCTGACGGTACTTACAAAAGAATAAAGTGAATAGTTCGCTGTTAGCGCGTGGGGTATCGCGTCTACCTTTCTACTACGGCTGGGTGCTGATCGGCATCGCGTTCATCACGATCGCGATCGGGATCAGCGCCCGCACGTCGTTTTCGCTATTGCTGCCCCCTCTCATCGGCGAATTTCACTGGTCGCGTGGCTTGGCCTCTGGGGCTTTTGCGTTTGGATTTTTAGTGTCAGCGCTGATTAGCCCCAGCGTCGGGCAAGTGATGGACCGCTATGGGCCTCGTTTCTTACTCCTCGCTGGCGCCTGCCTCACCGCGCTGGGCTTGTTTCTGGCCACCATGATGCAAGAACCTTGGCAGCTTTATGCAACGCTCGGGTGTCTTGTGGGGGGCGGTACAAACCTCATGGGGTTTAGTGTTCACTCAATCTTTTTGCCGAACTGGTTTGTGCGTCGTCGTGGCTTGGCGCTAGGCATTGCGTTTTCAGGTGCTGGGGTTGGGGCGTTGGTGATTTTGCCTTGGTTGCAAGAAATTATCCTAAGCGCTGGTTGGCGTGCCTCATGTCTGGCGCTCGGGGCTGTCGTATTGTTGGTGCTCGTACCGCTTAGTTTTTTTGTCTGGCGCCGCCCTGAGGACGTGGGGCTTGAGCCAGACGGCCAGCGCGGTCAGACAGAGGCCGAAGTGGGCGCGAGAGTGTCAAACGTGGTTGACCATGTGTGGGTCAACACCGAATGGACAATCGCAAAGGCGATGCGAACCCCGCGGTTTTGGTGCATTATTTTTGGTTATTTTTGTGCGCTCTTTGCGTGGTATGCGGTGCAAGTGCATCAAACAAAATATCTTGTAGAAGTTGGCTTTAGCCCAGCCACATCAGCCTGGGCGCTGGCACTTGTGAGTGGCGTCGGTATGTTTGGGCAAATCGGCATGGGTGCACTATCTGATCGAATTGGTCGAGAGTGGGCCTGGGGCGCCAGTTGTCTGGGTTCTGCGATCTCATGCGTGGCCTTGCTTGCGCTTGAAGGTACGCCCAGTCTATGGTTACTGTACGTGATGGTGCTGTCACAGGGCATGTTGGGCTATGGCATGACTTCATTAATGGGGCCGATTGTGATGGAGATTTTTCAAGGCAAATCTTTCGGCTCAATCTTTGGCGTGGTGACGATCGCAGTGATGGCCGGAGGCGCCGCAGGGCCCTGGGTGACGGGTGTGATTTACGATCAAACGGGTAGCTATCGCGTTGCCTTTGCGCTCTCGCTTGTATGTTGTTTGCTATCGAGCATTGCGATCTGGATCGCCGCGCCGCGCAAAGTGCGGTTGGTGCAAGGACGGATCAACCGTTCCTAGAACAATTGCCAAGTGTGTCAAGTAGCAAAAAGAGTGATCAAACGGTGCAAATTAAGGTTACTCTGAGTGCAGCAGTGGCGTGGCTTTATAGAATAGAGACTTCACACTTAAAGGGACTGCCATGAATCAATTTTTGAATACGTTGCTCCGGGGTGCTTGTGTCGCGATCGCTTCGCTGCTATTTTCATTTTTAGCAAACGCTCAAACCTATCCCAGCAAAGACATCTCTTTTATTGTTCCCTTTAACCCCGGCGGTTCATCTGATCCGCTGGCCCGAGCATTTGCTGCAGAACTCGCTAAGGCACTTCCTAGCACCGTGAATATTATCAATCGTGCTGGTGGCTCTGCGACGATCGGCAGTAATGCCATCGTTCGTGCAGCGCCTGATGGGTACACCATCGGACTCGGCGATAGTGCGGCGCTTGCTTATCAACCAATCGTCAACAAAGACTTGGCCTATAAGTCGACGCAAGACTACACCACGATCATCAACCTAGCCTTCGTTCCCGCTATGTTGGTGGTTCGCGCGGATGCGCCCTGGAAAACCTTTGAAGAATTTATTTTGGATGCCAAAAAGAATCCTGATAAATTCAGAATTGGCGTCTCTGGGGTGCGCTCGATCGCCGATCTGGCCGTGCAACAGCTCAATCGGGCAGCAAATATCAAACTCGACACTATTCCCTTCACTGGTGGTGGAGGCGAAGCTCTGATCGCTGTGTTAGGCGGTCGCATTGAGGGCGCGATGGGCTACGGCCCTAATACTGCGGCTCAAGTACGTGCCGGTAAGTTGCGCGTGCTCGCGGTGTTTACAAAAGGAAAGTACATCCTCGCGCCTGAAGCGGCTTCGATTTTTGATGCAGGCTATGACGCAACCTTGCCTGCAAGCTATAGCGTGATTGCGCCAAAGGGTTTGCCAAAAGATGTTCAGGCGAAACTTCTTGAGGCCTCGCTCAAGGCAGTGAAGTCTCCAGAATTTATTGAGTTCGCCAACAAAGGCGGCTTCGTGATAGACACAAAAGACTCGGCTGGCACCAGCGAATACCTCACTGGGTTAGCCAAAATGTTCACTGAACTCCTTGGATGGATGGATCGAAAGTAATCCATAACTAACGGTCACACAATGCAATCCATAAAATGGAGTCGAAGCAAGGGCTATATTGTGGTGGGCGCAATCGGGATATGCCTATCCGTCGTGTACCTTGCCCTTTCCTTTCAAATGCCAATGGGAAGAATACGTCAGCCCGGTGCTGGTGTGTTTCCGGTGATCTCTGGATTTTTATTACTGCTCGGTAGTGTGTCGGCCGTGTGGGAGGGTTTAAAAACCGGTAAAAGCGAGAGCGTAGAGCTGCCCGTCGGTAGTGATTTGCGCAGGCTCTTGTTGGTGCTGGCTGGCATCCTTGCTTATTTGTTGTTGCTGCCGATACTCGGGCAACTCATCAGCAGCACTATTTTTTGCTTTGTACTGATTCGAGCACTTTCGAGCCTGAGTATTTGGCGGGTTGCGCTTTATGCGCTGCTGATGGCAGGCGCTGTCTATCTTCTCTTCGTTCGCTTTCTGATGTTACCCATGCCGGTTGGCATCTTCGCATTCTAAATAGAGAACCGCACCGATGGATCCGATCGCTGGCTTACTGCATGGTTTGAATGTTGTTTTCACTTTTCAAAATCTAGTAGCAGCATTTTTTGGTGCGCTTGCAGGTACGGCTCTGGGCGTGCTTCCTGGCCTCGGACCTGTCGCTGGGGTTGCGATCTTGCTGCCAATCACGTTCACGTTTCCGCCGACTGCGGGACTAATCATGATGGCCGGCATTTATTATGGTGCTCAGTATGGCGGTTCAACGACCGCAATTCTTGTCAACATGCCGGGTGAGTCTTCGTCTGTTGTCACATGCATTGATGGCTACAAGCTGACACAACGAGGGCGAGCGGGCGGCGTACTGTCGATCGTGGCGATTGGATCCTTCATCGGAGGCACAGTCTCTGTCGTCGGTGTCATGCTGTTCTCTCCAGCACTTGCACAACTGGGGATTCTGTTTGGACCAGCAGAATTTTTTGCGCTGACTGCTGGTGGTTTACTGCTCTTATCCAGAATCTCGGGTGGATCGTTTGCCGCAGGTATTTTGCCAATGGCCTTAGGCATGGTGTTGAGCACTGTGGGTGAAGAGGCGGTCACAGCGAGTAACCGCTTTACCTTTGGTTTTAACGATCTCAGCCAGGGGATCGATCTTGTCCCTCTGGTGGTTGGTTTGTATGGCGTCACTGAGATCATGTTTTTAGTAGAGAGTATTAAAAGCCAACCTTTACCGGTGCCCGTTCGCTTGCGCGACATGTTGCCAACCAGAGAAGAGCTTCGACGCTCTTGGGCACCTTTTGGACGCGGAACAATCGTCGGCTTTATCTTTGGTTTATTACCAGGGCCTTCGGCGACACTCTCAAGCTTCGCCTCCTATCGGCTTGAAAAGGGGGTCTCTAAACATCGTGATGAAATTGGCGAAGGTGCGATTGAGGGTGTTGCAGGGCCAGAAACTGCGAATAATGCAGCGGCTACGTCTTCGATGGTCCCTTTGCTGTCGCTAGGTATGCCGTTCAACTCGATTACTGCGCTGATGATGGCCGCCATGATGGTGTACGGGGTGCAACCTGGGCCTCTGCTCATTACAGATCATCCTCAGATTTTTTGGGGTGTGATCGCCTCGATGCTAGTCGGTAACGTGATGCTGCTAGCGCTAAATATCCCCATGATCAGCGTTTGGGTGAGCCTACTGCGCATTCCCTCACACATTCTTCTCACCATGATCTTGCTTGTTGCGGTGATTGGTTCGTACAGCGTTCGCAATAGTATGCTCGACGTTTATGTGCTGCTATTTATTGGTGTGATCGGCTATGTCTTCCGAAAGCTTGATTTCCAACTCGCACCTCTCGTCGTGGGTGTGGTGCTCGGCCCATTAATTGAAAAGCACATGAGAGAGGCCCTGTTCATGAGCCGAGGCGACTTGCTTGTCTACATCTCTAGCCCAATTGCCGTGGTGATCTGGATTATTGTGATTTTGGTGATGGTGCCTCAGATAAAAGATTCATTACTTCGTAAACTGTTTGTTGGTCGCAGAGGGATTGAGTAGGTGATCTAAAACTGGATGAGGGAATGCCCGGGGTCGGAATCGAACTGGTATGTGCGGCAAGCGTATGAAACTCTAACTCATAAGTCTTCAAGCTTTACCTTCACAGTTTTTCCGCCTTGGCGAGACTTCACAAGATTGATTAACGAAACGTCATCGAGCTTTTCTAGCAAAGTTTCATGTGCCTTTGCAGAAAGCAGATCAGCAGTTGGTCGTTTGCGATTTAACTTAAGTGTGACAGAAGATTTCATGTTTGTAAGGACGCAATGATGGCTTATCGAGTGACTTATACGCCCCGCTAGCTATCAGCACAAAATGCCAAAACATTGGGTTTGAAATTAGGGCTTGAGAATCATCTCTTTAATAATCTTGCCGTCTTTCATATAGATAAAAGGTGTGCCAGTTTCTTGTGACACTTTTCGTGCTCGCTTTAACGCTCAAATGATGGCCACCAAGTCTTCTGGATATTTTTGGGGTTTTTTAGCCATCGTTGATGCAGCGTTACTTTTTGCTGGAGTCGGGCTGCTCTGCAGATTCGATTAATTCAGGCAACTGCAATAGCAATGGGGGCAATGCCGTTTGTACTGTGTCCCAAACGACCTCCAGGTTGATGTCGAAGTATCCATGCGCGATTCGATTTCGCATACCTCTCATACTTCGCCAAGAGATCTCACTATTTCTTGCTGCGAACTCGGGAAACTGATCCATTACCTTGGTGGCGGCCTCTCCGATTACGATAAGGCTCATCACAATAGCGCTTTGAGTGCGTTTGTCGTCAAGAAAATCTGCTTGATTGAGTCCTTCAACGAAGCTGCACGCATCTGAGGCAGCAACTTGCATATGACCGAGGTAGTCCGTCAGCCAAGGTCCCTTCATACGGGGATAGCTTCTTGCAAAACTTGCTGTCGAAATTTAATTGGCAGATCTTGCGGTGTGAGTAAATCAACGGGTACGCCAAGTAATTCTTCTAACTCGACTTGAAGACCGCCAAGATCGAATAGGGTCGCGCCCGGTAATGCGTCAACCAAAATGTCAATATCGCTACCGTCATGATCTAGGCCATGTAAAACGGAACCGAATACGCGTGGGTTGGTCGCGCGGTAGCGGCCCGTTGCTTCACGGACAGCGATACGTTTTAACTCCAGTGCGACAGAAGGTTTCATGTTGATCGACGGTTTAATGATGGGCGGTTTCAATTATAAATTGAGCTGAATTAAAGCTCTATTCAATTTACATATTGTTACGGTTGTTGACTTGATTGGGTAGAGCGCTAGGTAAACGCTGCGCACAGTTTGGACCATACACGTAAGTTACTGAATTTTACGTTGTGAATCAAGGATTTAAGCTGGTGCCCGGGGCCGGAATCGAACCGGCACGCCTTGCGGCGGGGGATTTTGAGTCCCCTGCGTCTACCAATTTCACCACCCGGGCCTTGGGGGATCGCGCGCGAGGCGCTTTGGAACGAAGTCGTGCATTATACGATGTAATAAAAAT
>CANCMG010000094.1 GCA_947378965.1 Alcaligenaceae bacterium
TCGTGTGCGTGTTGTTGCTGACCCAAGGCGGCCAACTGGTCACACGACAGGAGAGCGGGATCAACGTAATGCCTGAGCCCCCGCGGGTCATCGTAAACAATGCTGCGCAACGCTGGGCACTGATCGCGCACCTCAAGCATTTTGTCGACTTGCTCTTGATCCTCGACGACAGCGACGCTCACCGAAGCGTCCTGCAGCACGTAGACCATCTCTTGCGCGACGGCATCTTGGTAGAGCGGTATCGGTACCGCCCCCAAGGCTTGTGTTGCCATCATGCTCATGTATAACTGCGGGCGATTCTCGCCAATGACCGCGACATGATCGCCAGGCTTGATGCCTAGCGAGGCCAAGCCACAGGCGAGTTTTTGTACCCGCTCAAAGACCTCTTGCCAAGTCAGCGTCTGCCAGATGCCAAGGTGCTTCTCACGCAGCGCTGGGCGATTGCCGCGTACGCGAGCATGCTCAACTAAGAGCGCGGCAAAGGTGTCAGATCGCGTCATGGGCAAGCGCTGCATGGCAGGGTGTCTTCTCTGAATGTTTTGTTTTTGCGTGAATTCAGTAAACAAGTTATAAGCTGAATCGTCAGCCAAATGTCGTTTTGGCGACAATTGCACTGAAATTAGGGTATGTACTGATGCTCAGCCCCTCGCTTAAGCTCTCTGCCGCCTGGATGCCGCTGCTCACACCAGAGCAGCGCGCGCGAGTTGAGCACGACTCAAGTCTGCAGCACGTGCTGGCCGGCGCGATGATCGAGCGGCGCGGCGAGCCCTCGACAGCCTGGTTAGGTGTGATTTCGGGGTTAATCAAAATATCGGTCGGCAACGCCGACGGCAAGATGGCCTCACTGACAGGCGTACCGGCGGGTGGCTGGGTAGGCGAAGGGTCGTTACTCAAGCACGAGCAACGGCGCTATGACGTCGTGGCGTTACGTGACTCAGTGATTGCGCGCGTGCCACTGGCCACGTTCGAATGGCTACTGGATCACAGCATCCCCTTCAATCGGTTCTTACTGCACCAACTCAATGAGCGCGTGGCACAATTTATCGGCAAAGCAGAGTCTGATCGCCTGCACGATCCAGACGCCCGCGTGGCGCGCTGCCTGGCTGAACTGTTCAATCCCTTGCTGTATCCCGGGATGGGGATGAGACTGGCGATCACTCAAGAAGAAATTGGGTATCTCGCCCGCTTATCACGGCAGCGCGTCAACCAGGCTCTACATGCGCTTGAAAAGCTCGGGTTAGTCCATGTCGAATATGGGGCAGTTGAGGTGTTGGATTTGCTTGCGCTACGCCGTTACGGTGTCTAATAGCGTTTAAAGGTCGTAAGCTCACCTCGCCGATTTTGACCGGTTGGCTACACCTTTAAGGCTGAGACTTTAGCTATTGAACTTCGTGCTTCAAGCTTAAATTTAGGATTAGAAGCCTGAGCTTGAAGGTTTTCCCTTTTTCGCCATCACTACATTTAGGTGATTGATTATGGTTATTCGTGACACACTCAGTACACTCGGCCGCTTGGCGGCTGCAGTGACCCTAAGCGCCGCAACACTGACGGCGACTTACGCCGCTGACTTTACGGCTGGCCCGCTTGAGATCAACGATTTATGGGTGCGCGGCTCCGTGCCTGGGCAAACAAACGGCGCGGGCTATATGCAGATTAACAACCCTACTGGCGTAAGCGATCGCTTACTTTCAGCGCAATCTGAAGCGTCAAACCGGCTCGAACTACACACCGTCTTGACCGAAAACGGCGTTGCCAAAATGCGCCAAGTGCCGGGCATCGACATCCCTGCCAAAGGCTCGGTCAAGCTCGCGCCCGGCGGCTTTCACATGATGTTTCTACAGCTGACTGGGCCTTTCAAACAAGGCGAGGTGGTACCTGTCGTCTTAATGTTTGAAAAAGCCGGCGAGGTACGCGTGAACTTTACCGTCAAGCCTTCAACATACAACCCAGGCAGCGCGGGCGAGCAAGGCCACGGTGGGATGAAGCACTAGGCACTAGGCACTCAGTCATGAGTGCTGGATCCTGAGTGCTGAGCATTAGGCACTCATCACACGAGGTGAGCACTTAGGCTGGGGCCGCGCGACTCCCAAAGATCGCAGACCCCACCCTGATTTCTGTTGAGCCTTCTTCGATCGCGAGTTCAAAGTCGCCACTCATTCCCATCGACAGGCGCTCAAGCGAGACCCCTGAAATGCCCTCTTGCTGAGCTTGCTCACGCAACTGCCGCAAGTGAGAAAAACACTTGCGCACAGCGACGGAGTCTGCCGATAGCACTGCCATGGTCATCAGGCCTTTCACCCGCAAGCTTGGGTACTGCGCCAATTGCCGTAAAAACGGCACGAGCTCGGCGGGCTCAAGTCCAGACTTCGTCTCTTCAGTAGAGGTTTTAACCTGCACTAACACGTCGATTGAACGCCCTTCAAGCTGCAAGCGCCGTTCAAGCGCCTCTGCGAGGTCAAGCCGATCAAGCGACTGCAGCTCACTGGCATAGCGTGCCACCTCTTTCGCCTTGTTAGTTTGCAAATGCCCGATCACAACCCAATTAACGTTGCAGTCTTGCAAAAGTGGGGCTTTTTGCGCGACCTCTTGCATGCGATTTTCGCCAAACCGGGTAAAGCCCAGGGCAAGGGCCTCGCGTATCGCAGAGGTGTCAAACGTTTTGCTCACCGGCAATAACGTGACCTCAGCAGGATCGCGCCCAACGCGCGCGCACGCGTCGGCCATCCGTGCCTGAATCCGACTGATCCGAAATGCCATCGTATCGGCCTGCGACTGTTGCGCTTGGCCGCTGGGGTGCTCTGAATTTGAAGAGGTGCTCATATTTAAGGTGCAAAAATTAAGGTGCAAAACAACTTAGGGTTAAACGGCTGGCATGACGGTCACGGCAGCGAAGGTAGTCAGGGCACTCAGAGCAGTCGATCCAGCCGATGACAGTACATCTTACGACAACGCATCCATAAGAAGAAAAATGCACCCGTTCGGTGCCCGACACCTATCTGGGGCATCAAAACGAACGATTGCACCAAAAACGTGCGTCGCTCCTCGGCCTCGATCGCTTCGCCCAAACCGTTCTTAGGAATTGAGCCTCATTCTTCAGGCTGTAGCGTCATGCCAAAGCCCGCGCCCAAGATCGCGACCGATCTTTTAGCAGTCTAGAGCAATCCTCGAGGGATTTGGATCAATAAATCAAACTTCGTCGAAAAGCTGGCATAACTTTTGCTTGGGAGAAGTCAAGCATAGTCCTTCCCTCACAACGCTATGCGGCCCTTGAACCGGCGCAGCCGACTAATGATCTACTCAGGAGTGTAAATATGAAACGCAGATTAGTTCTAAAGCAGTTGACCGCTGCTAGCCTTTTGGCCATGACAGGTTTTGCAGGTACCGCTTTTGCACAAGACACCATCAAAGTTGGTATCTTGCACTCACTTTCAGGCACCATGGCCATCTCTGAGACGGCGTTGAAAGACGTTGCCTTGATGACCATCGACGAGATCAACGCCAAAGGCGGCGTGATGGGCAAGAAACTTGAGCCCGTTATTGTTGACCCAGCTTCAAACTGGCCTTTGTTTGCTGAAAAAGCGCGTCAGTTGATTGCTCAGGACAAAGTCTCGGTGGTATTCGGTTGCTGGACGTCAGTGTCACGCAAATCAGTGCTGCCCGTATTTAAAGAGTTGAACAGCCTGTTGTTCTACCCCGTGCAGTACGAGGGCGAAGAGCTTGAGAAAAACGTGTTTTACACAGGTGCAGCACCGAACCAACAAGCGATCCCTGCTGTTGAATACCTGATGAGCGCAGACGGCGGTAGCGCCAAGCGTTTTGTCTTGCTTGGTACTGACTATGTGTACCCACGCACCACCAACAAAATCTTGCGCGCCTTCTTGATTTCTAAGGGCGTGAAAGAAAGCGACATCGACGAAAAATACACCCCGTTTGGTCACTCTGACTATCAAACCATCGTTGCAGACATCAAGAAATTTGCAGCCGGTGGCAAAACTGCTGTGATCTCGACCATCAACGGCGACTCAAACGTACCGTTCTACAAAGAACTTGGTAACGCTGGCCTGAAAGCCACAGACGTGCCAGTTGTGGCGTTCTCGGTGGGCGAAGAAGAACTGCGTGGCGTGGACACCAAGCCTTTGGTTGGTCACCTTGCTGCCTGGAACTACTTTGAATCCATCAAGAACCCAGTGAACACTGAGTTTGTTGCAAAGTGGAAAGCTTACGCAAAAGCCAAAAACTTACCTAACTTTGCAACTGCCGTCACCAACGATCCAATGGAAGCGACTTACGTCGGCATGTACATGTGGAAACAAGCTGTTGAGGCCGCAAAATCGACCGATACAGACAAAGTGATTGCAGCAATGGGCGGTCAAACGTTTGCAGCACCCGATGGCTTTACAATTATGATGGACAAGACGAATCATCACCTGCACAAGCCGGTTTATATTGGCGAAATTCAGGCGAATGGTCAGTTCAACATCGTCTGGAAAACCCAAGGTCCTCTTCGTGCCCAGCCCTGGAGTCCATTCCTGGCAGGCAACGAAGGCAAACAAGGCCTGTAATACGCCTACTATGAGACTGCATCGACATGTTTTTGATTTACCCCTCCTTGAAACGGTGGCTGCTAACTGTTTTGCTTGCGTTACCGCTTCATTGCAGTTTGGCAGCCGACTTGGTCGAGCCCTCAGTACTGAGTGGTTTGGCCGGCGAAAGCAACACCGAGAGGGTCGAGTCGATTACAGCGTTGGGGCAACTCACCACTCCTGGCGCAGCCGCAGTGTTGGCTGCGTTGGGGGCGGGCAACGTTCTGATTACCTCTGACAAAAAAGTTTTATTGTCAGTTGAAGGTGGCAAGGCAATTGATCCCACAACTGGTGAAACGGTTGTGGCGCCTGCTGATGCTCAAGCACTTACACTGAATAATCGTTTGCGTAGTGCTTTGCAAGCTGCTCTGGCAAGCGCTGAACTTTTTTCACCGCAACGTAACGTGCGCCTCGCTGCGGCGCAACGCCTACAAAAAGAGGCCGATCCTTCGCGCGCGTTGGTACTAGAGCGTGCGCTCGACAAAGAGCAAGATCCTGACATCAAAGCTGCGCTCAATATTGCCCTGGCAAGCGCTGCGATCAAAAGTACAGATGTCGCGACGCGCCGCCACGCAGTTGTCTTGTTAGGCGAGAGCAAAAACCCAAGCTTCAAGCCGCTTCTGACGGCAATGCTCGTACAGGACGCCGCCGGCGCGTTCGCCGAACTCGATGCCGAAGTGCGTGCGGCAGCAAAAACCGCCATCGCTCAAATTGAATGGCATCAAACCATTGTGAGTTGGGTCGGCAACATATTCTTTGGCATCAGCCTTGGCAGCGTACTGTTGCTCGCGGCGCTTGGCCTGGCAATCACCTTTGGCCTAATGGGCGTGATCAACATGGCGCATGGCGAGTTGCTGATGATTGGTGCCTATGCCACTTACCTTGTCCAAGGTCTGTTTAAACAATGGCTACCCGCCTGGATCGACTGGTATGTGGTCGCGGCCTTACCCGTCGCCTTTATCGTCACAGCCCTGGTCGGGATGGCGCTTGAACGCACCGTGATTCGCTGGCTCTATGGTCGCCCGCTTGAAACCTTGCTGGCCACCTGGGGCATTAGTCTAATCCTGATGCAGTCAGTACGCAGCTTATTTGGCGCGCAAAACGTCGAAGTCGCCAACCCCGTCTGGATGAGTGGCGGCGTGACGATCTTGGGCAATCTTTCACTCAGCTACAACCGTATCGTGATCGTTGGCTTTGCGCTTTGTGTGGTGGTGGTGGTGTGGTTAGTCTTGAACCACACACGCTTAGGTCTGTTTGTGCGGGCGATCACGCAAAATCGCCGTATGGCAGATTGTGTGGGGGTACCCACTGGCCGTATCGACATGCTGGCCTTCGGGCTGGGTTCTGGGATTGCAGGCCTGGCTGGGGTGGCGTTGTCGCAGTTAAGCAACGTTGGGCCCGACCTAGGTCGTGGCTATATTGTCGATTCATTTATGGTGGTGGTGTTAGGCGGCGTCGGACAACTTGCCGGCACGGTTGTGGCCGCGATGGGGCTTGGTGCCCTCAATAAAATCATCGAACCCTTCTGGGGCGCCGTGATCGCCAAAATAGCGATTCTGTTATTTATTGTGCTCTTTGTACAAAAACGCCCGCAAGGTCTGTTCGCACCTAAAGGGAGAAGCGCAGAATGAGTGTAGCCAACACGGCGCCATCCGCCAAAATGTCCTTATCCTCTGCGCCCACCGCCTTATATTCACCCAAGGCCTGGACAGCAATCGCAATTGTCGTTGCCGTATTTGCCTGTTTGCCAGCATTTAATCTGCTGTTTCCGGCAGGGCATCCGCTTCACGTCTCGTCGTTTGCTGTTGCCCTGCTTGGTAAATTCATTTGCTATGCCATAGCCGCACTCGCGCTCGATCTGGTGTGGGGTTACACCGGCATTTTGTCGTTAGGCCACGGCTTATTTTTTGCACTTGGCGGCTATGCTCATGGCATGTATTTAATGCGCGCCGGCAAAGCGTCCGCGGATATCGTGCCCGACTTTATGACCTTTCTGAGCTGGAAAACCTACCCGTGGTTTTGGTCTTTTACCGAACACTTTTGGTACGCCATGTTGTTGATGCTGGCCGTGCCGGGCTTGCTGGCCTTTTTGTTTGGCTACTTTGCCTTTCGGTCGCGCATCAAGGGGGTTTATTTCTCTATCATTACGCAGGCTCTTACCTTCGCAGCCATGTTGTTATTTTTTAGAAACGAAACTGGCTTTGGTGGCAATAACGGCTTTACCGATTTTAAAAAGATTTTGGGTTTTGACATTACCTCGGCCAGCACCCGCGCGGTGTTGTACTGGGTAAGCTTATCTGCCCTGTTAGGCGCTTTAGTATTAGGTCGCGCCATCACACAATCCAAACTCGGTCGGGTGCTCACCGCCATCCGTGATTCTGAAAGTCGGCTGCGCTTTTTGGGCTATGAACCACTCGGCTTCAAATTGTTTATCTGGACACTGTCCGCCATGCTGTGCGCGGTGGCAGGTGCCCTCTATGTACCACAAGTCGGCATTATTAATCCGGGCGAAATGTCCACTGAAAACTCAATCGAGATGGTGATCTGGGTGGCTACCGGCGGGCGCGGCACGCTGATTGGCCCCATCATTGGCGCTGGCACCATCAACGGTTTAAAGACCTGGTTTACCAGCGTCTTCCCTGAGTTTTGGCTCTATGCCCTTGGCTTGATTTTTGTGCTGGTCACGATCTTTTTACCGCAAGGCATTGTCGGCTTAGTGCGTAAACTCAGCCAACGTAGCAAAGGAGAAGCGGCATGAACACTCAAGCCAGCGCCTCACATGATTCGGTAGAAGCCAGCACGCATAGCAACGGGGCAGGCGGTAACGCTTCATACGGCCGCCTCAAAACACCCGGGGTAGACACCACCCACGGCGCCATTTTGTATCTTGAGTCAATTAGCGTAGTGTTTGACGGCTTCCGCGCGCTCAATGATTTATCGATCGATATCGGCGTGGGCGAACTACGTTGCGTCATTGGCCCAAACGGCGCGGGCAAAACGACGATGATGGATGTCATCACGGGCAAAACAAAGCCCACCTCAGGTACAGCGTTTTTTGGGCAAAACATCGACCTCACCAAGATGCACGAAGCACAAATTGCGGATGTCGGCATTGGCCGTAAGTTTCAACGGCCTACCGTTTTCGAAAACCACACCGTCTTCGAAAATCTAGAACTCGCCATGAAAACTAACAAGGGTGTGAAATCAACCTTGTTTGCGCGCTTAAACAGCACACAGCGCGACCAAATCGCAGCCACCCTTGACCTGTTGCGTTTAATGGGCGAACACAAACGCCCAGCTGGCCTACTGTCGCACGGCCAAAAGCAATGGCTTGAAATCGGCATGCTACTGATGCAAGAGCCGCTACTACTTTTGCTAGATGAACCCGTGGCCGGCATGACCGACGCCGAAACCGAACGCACCGGCGAACTGCTCAACGATCTGCGCGGCAAACACTCCCTGATGGTAGTTGAGCACGACATGGATTTCGTCAACCAGATCTCTCAAGGCGGCAAAGTCACCGTGCTTTGCGAAGGCTCAGTCTTAGCGGAGGGCACCATGCAACAAGTACAAGCCGATCAACGCGTGATTGAAGTGTATTTAGGTCGCTAAGCCATGCAAAACGTTCAAGAGCTCAATCAGGCTACGCCATGCTAAACGTTCAAGACACCAACCAGGCTAAGCCATGCTAGACGTTCAAAACATTAATCAATACTACGGCAGCAGCCACACCCTGCGCGGCATCACCATGTCGGTCAAACAAGGCGAATGCATGGCCTTGCTCGGACGCAACGGCGTCGGCAAAACCACCCTGCTGCAATGCCTGATGGGCGTGCAATCCTTAGCCTCGGGTAGCATCCAATTTAACGGCCAAGACATCAGCAAGCTCGCCCCCCATGCACGTGCCGCGCTCGGCATGGCCTACGTCCCCCAGGGCCGCGAAATATTTGCCCGCCTCACCGTCGAAGAAAATATCCTGATGGGCATGGCCACCAAGCCCAGCCAGCAAGCCAAGCGCATCAAAAACGAAATCTTTGACCTATTCCCCGTGCTACGCACCATGCTGTCACGACGCGGCGGCGACCTCTCAGGCGGCCAGCAACAACAACTCGCCATCGCCCGCGCTCTGGTCGCCGAACCCAAACTCATCATCTTTGACGAACCCACCGAAGGCATCCAGCCCTCAATCATCAAAGACATCGGCCGCGTCATCCGCCTACTACGCGACCGCGGCGATATCGCCATTTTGCTGTGCGAACAATACTTCGACTTCGCCCGCGAATTAGCCGACCGCTTCGTGGTTCTATCAAGAGGAGAAGTTGTCGCCCAAGGCGACCAAACCCAAATGGACAGCGAAGACGTCAAAAAACACCTCTCCGTATAAAGACCCAACGCCAACCGTCCATCCCTAACTCAGCCACGACGTCCAGCGTAAGCGAAGAAGCCGCGTATTTTTTGCTCAGCACAAAAATACCGGTTCGCAGCGCACGCAAGACGACGAGGCGTGCGCCAAGCGACAGGATCTTGCCAGAATATCCCCACACCCGCGCCCTAGCGCAAACCCCCGCCATCTGATTACACTCAACCACTTATTTAAAATCAACGCGAATCAACACGCGAGGCAAGAAACATGTGGGATGTAATCGTAGTGGGCGGCGGCAACGCAGCCCTATGTAGCGCCTTAATGGCGCGCGAAGCCGGCGCCAGCGTCTTAATCCTTGAGGCCTCGCCTAAAGAATGGCGCGGCGGCAACTCACAGCACACCCGCAACCTGCGCTGTATGCACGATGCCCCCCAAGATGTTTTAGTCGACGCCTACCCCGAAGAAGAATACTGGCAAGACCTTTTAAAAGTCACCGGCGGCCAAACCAACGAGGCACTTGCACGCATGGTGATTCGCGAGTCATCGTCATGCCGCGACTGGATGCGCAAGCACGGCGTACATTTTCAGCCCCCCTTATCGGGCACCCTGCACGTGGCCCGCACCAACGCCTTTTTTATGGGTGGCGGCAAAGCCTTGGTGAATGCCTATTACCTGAGCGCCGAGAAACTCGGCATCGACATTTTGTACGACTCACCCGTTGACGATCTAGAAATCAAAGACGGTAAGTTCATCGCCGCCAAAGTCGGCGACAAACGCTACCCCGGCAACGCCTGTGTTTTAGGTTGTGGCGGCTTTGAATCTGATCGGGCATGGTTGCGCGAGGCCTGGGGTCAAAACGAGCTTGGCGAATGGCCTGCCGATAACTTTTTGATTCGTGGCACACGCTACAACATGGGCGTTGTACTAAAAGTCATGATGCGCGAAGGCGCCGACACGATGGGCGACCCCACCCAAGCACACTGCGTGGCCATTGATGCGCGTTCACCGCTTTACGACGGCGGCATTTGTACACGCATTGATTGCGTCTCGCTGGGGATTGTGGTCAATCGCGAAGCCAAACGCTTTTACGATGAAGGCGAAGACTTCTGGCCCAAGCGTTATGCCCTGTGGGGGCGCTTAGTCGCCTTGCAGCCCGGTCAAATTGCCTATTCGATCATCGATGCCAAATCAGTGGGGCGCTTTATGCCGGCTGTGTTTGAAAACATCAAAGCCGACACCTTACCCGAACTCGCCCGCAAGCTCGAGCTCGACCCAGAAATCTTTATGCAAACCATCAACGAATTCAATGCCGCCTGCCAGCCTGGTACATTCGATCATACGATTCAAGATGATTGCCATACCAAAGGCCTGACCCCAGAAAAAACCCACTGGGCGTTGCCGATTGAGAAAGGCCCGTTCTATGGCTATCCTGTAAGGCCAGGCGTTACCTTTACTTATTTCGGTTTAACCACCGACGAAAAAGCAGGCGTATTTTTTGGCGGCAAAGCCAGCCCCAACATGTTTGCCGCGGGCGAGATCAATGCCGGCAACGTTTTAGGCAAAGGCTACACCGCAGGTGTCGGGATGTCGATCGGCACCGCCTTCGGTCGTATCGCTGGCACACAAGCCGCCTTAGCGGCAAAAAAAATCAAAGAAGGATCCTCACATGCAATCGCTTGAATCCCTGACCCGCGAGGCACAAGGCCTCGCCGGTGCCTCTGAACACTCTATTACCTGGCACAGCAAGGGCCTGAGCGCCAACGAGACTGAAGTTGCGCGTCAACTGCAGATCTGTAACGCCTGCCGCTACTGCGAAGGCTTTTGTGCCGTGTTTCCGGCCATGGCGCGGCGCTTACAGGTCGACAGCAAAGCAGACCTTAACTACCTGGCCAATCTTTGCCACAACTGTGGCGCCTGCTTGCACGCCTGCCAATACGCGCCACCGCATGAGTTTGCCGTCAACGTGCCGCAAGCTATGGCCAAGGTCCGCCTAGAAACTTATACCGATTTTGCCTGGCCTGCGGCGATGGGTTCGCTGTACAAAAACAATGGCTTGACAGTGTCTTTAGCGGCCGCCTTTGGCTTGGCGCTGTTTTTAGTATTAACGCTGTTAGCAACGGGCAAGCTTGTGCACGAGCCGCTTGCGGGCAACTTTTATGCCGTGTTTCCGCACAACACACTGGCCTTGATGTTCGGTGCCGTCTTTGGCTTTGCCGTCTTAGCCTTAGGGATCGGTGTCACGCGCTTCTGGAAAGAAATTACCCCGGGTGCAGCCAGTGCGATCGCACTGGGTGAAACCACCCACAATGTTTTACAAATGAAATACCTGGATGGCGGTCATGGCCAAGGCTGCAACGACGAAGATGATCGCTTTACGCTGCGCCGCAGGCGTTTTCACCATCTCACGTTTTACGGTTTCATGCTGTGCTTTGCCGCCACCTCAGTGGCCACCCTCTATCACTACGTACTTGGCCTACAGGCGCCCTACGCCTATACAAGCCTGCCGGTCATTTTAGGTACCGTGGGTGGTATTGGCTTACTGATCGGCCCCGCCGGCCTACTCTGGCTCAACCTAAAGCGCTCACCGTTGCACGGCGATGCAGCGCAAAAACCCATGGACCGCGCCTTTATTGTGCTGCTGTTTACGGTCAGCCTGACCGGGCTTGCCTTGCTCGTCTGGCGCGATACCAGCTTCATGGCGCTTTGGTTAGCGATCCATCTCGGTTTCGTGATGGCGCTATTTTTAACACTGCCCTATGGCAAATTTGCCCATGGCATATATCGAACAGCAGCCTTACTGAAGTGGTCGATTGAAAAGCGCCAACCCAACAATCTGGCGCTGGGCGGCGATTAAAACGATTCGCGTCGATCCGATACGGTCTGACACCTTGCAAAGGGGTGTCAGGCCTTTGAGGCGCTTGCTTTTTAAGCGTTTTCGTTTTACTTGAAGCCAGCTGTTTTTGAACCCAACATTCGCTGAAGTCCCAGCTTTTGTTGGGCCCAAAAGCCTCGGCCGTAGTCGCGCCCGCCCGCTTCAGGCTGTTGGTCATGCACACCCGTTGGCACATACCCGGTGTCAAACTTGGCGGTGCGAAACACAATATCCCAAATCGGAAACAACACAGAAAAGTTGTGACCCTTGGCCGGCCCTGCGCTTGACTCGTCGTAGGCCAACGAATGATGAAAGCGGTGAAACTTTGGGCTCACCAACAGGCGATCGCCCCATTTGCCAAAGCACAGGCGAACGTTCGCGTGCGAGAAGCTTTCAACCAATTGGGTGAAGACCACAATCAAGACAAACTGCCCGGGCTTGACGCCGATCAACTGCGCCACCAGCACTAACACCGTATCGCGCAACAAGCTATCTAGCAAATGGTTACGGTTATCGCTCCACATCGTCATTTGACGCTGACTGTGATGCACCGAGTGCAAACCCCAAAACCAGTTAAAGCGGTGTTGCGCCCGATGATAAAAATAGTCGACGGCATCAAAGACCAACAAATACAACAGCAGGCTGACGATCGCGCCGTCGGTCACCCCAGGCCAGATCCCATCCAGATGCCAAGGCGTAAAACCCATTAACCGAGCCTGGCCAAAGAGCTCATCCCACAGAGGATCGATCATAAAAAAAAGAGCGAGTCTAAACACCCCCAAGCGATGAATCAGCGTATACAAAAAATCGATACGAATCTGCTGGCGATCACGCACTGGCTCGGCTGGCCAAACGCGTTGCATGGTGCCAAACACAACGACCAGCAAAGCAATTTGTAATAAACCAATCAACAGCCACATTGTGCCGTCGTAAGCATCTTCAATCACGCTACCCATGCCAGTATGAAACAGCACCGGCTGCACCAATGACTCAAAGAGCCACTGTTGCGCTTGGTCAAAGAGTTCAATCATTTGATTCATTACTTTTAATATCTCTTGGTTGAGGCATGGCTTGCCGCTCTGGCGCTAACACGTCTATCACCGCGGCGCTCGATTCTCTTGCAGGCTGCACGACCGCGCCGTCAGGCACACCAACAACGGACTTACGCGTCTGAATTTTCTCGCGATAGGCTGGGTGCGAGTCCATGGTCGCAAAACACAAGCCCTTTTTTTTCAAGCCCTCGATTAAAGGTTCAAGCACCGCAGGCGCCCAGGGATCTTGCCGTGACCAAATCCCTAAATGCGCCACCAAAATATCGCCGCTACGAATATTGCGCAAGGCGCGCTCAAGCAACAGCGCGTTGGGATATTGATCGCTTGGTAATTCGTCGCCCAAAAACCCTGCAGGCGCCCAACCAACGTGCTCGTAGCCGCACTCTTGCGCGGCTCGCACTAAGGCAGGTGACGTTTTACCGCCTGCAGCGCGAAACAAGGGCAATATTTTTTGCCCTGTCATGTCTTCAAAGCGCTTTGCCGGACGACCCAACTCTTCGCAATATTGAGCGCCAGTCCAAATAAAACTCTTTCCTGGCCGTGGGCCTGCACTAGGTCGCATTAAAAACCGACCGTCTGCTGTGTCGCCTAGCCAATACACGTGATCAAAGGTGTGCGAACCAAACGCGTGGCCTTGCTCAGCCAAGGCCTTCCACCACGGCGCCCAAATCTCGTCCAGGCTTGTGCCGCCCGTGCGCGTCGGCTCATTGGCCAAAAAGAAG
The DNA here is from genome assembly GCA_947378965.1 of Alcaligenaceae bacterium. Lineage (GTDB taxonomy): Bacteria > Pseudomonadota > Gammaproteobacteria > Burkholderiales > Burkholderiaceae_B > Zwartia. Next base: position 13,593 of record CANCMG010000094.1, read on the forward strand.
GTCGCACGCACCCGATGCCGCGCCAATACCTCAGCCACCAAGGGTGCCACCTGCATATGTCCGGTATCAAACGTCAAGTACACCGGCCGTTCACAAGCCCCGGTGGCCGCCGACGAGGCTGGCGAACCCAACAAGGCGGCCGTACAAGACGACAGCCCTAAACCCAGCAAAAGCTTATAGACGGCTCGCATGATTCAGCGTCCAAACTCCGTGCGGCGACTTGCCCACCTGCACCTGTTGGGTGATGGTTTTTTTCTCGATGTCGAGCGCCACCAATTTGCCAGCCCAACGCGCCGTAAACAATAAGGTCTTACCGTCGGCGAGCATTTCCATGCAATCGGGGCCTGCAGGGGTTTTGTACGTGTCGATCACACTCAAGGTGGTCCAGTCGATGCGACTAATTGTGTTAGCGCTGCGGTTGCTGACAAACACATGCCGCTTGTCGCCTTGCGAGCGAAACGCGTGTGCGCCCTCGCCAGTCGGAATACGCTTTTTCAATACCGCTTTCGCTGGGGACACGTCGTACACCTCAACCTCAGCCGCACCCGTTAAGCCGATCAGCAACGTCTTATCATCGGGCGCCAGATAGAGATCTGCGGGCGTCTTGCCCGTTGAGATTGTCCAGAGCGGCTTTTGTGTTGCCAGGTCAACCGCCATCAATTCGTGGCTGTCTTGTAAAGTGAAATACGCCGTGGTGCTTTTGCTATCGATCGCGATATGACTAGGCGTTTTACCAGCGGGTAACCGCTTGACCAATTGCATTTGAAATTCGCCGTTTTTGATCTCCCAGCGATAAATGTCGACATGGTTCAAGCGATTGGCCGCCGTCACAAACCATTTCATATCAGGCGAAAAGCGCAAATGGTAAGGGTCGAGGATGCCCTTCAGGGTGCGTTGGACTTCGCCTGTATTGGGGTCTAAAAAAGTAATCGAGTCGCTTGCTGCATTGGCCACCATCACCGATTTGTTATCGGGCGTTAGGTACAAATGGTGGGGCTCTTTGCCAACCGGAACCCGCTTGATTTCTTTATAGGTCACCGGGTCGATCACACTGACATTCGCGTTCAGCGAGTTAAGCACTAGTATGGGTGGGGCTGCGATGCTGGTTGAATTGACAAACAGCCCAACCGTCGCCAAGGCCACAACCAAAACATAGCGAATAAAACGACAGCTTTTATGCATAAAGAACCGATAGTTTAACGAGCCATAAGATTCAGGCTTATCAGGCTATTTTCGCACAGACACGCCTAAACCAATACGCGATCTCTAAAAAAAAACTGGCGGAAAATCAACTTAACTTAAACGATGCACGACCGCTCCTGGGTGCGGCATCCGCGCAATCAAAATCGTAGCCGTCTCAGATTCGGTGCAATATAAAGTCTGACGGCCCTCGCCGCCAAACGCAAGGTTTGTCACTGTCGAGCCCTTGGGGCTAGTCCACACTCCGACCGGCTCACCTCGGTGGTTCACCAACCACGCATACCCCAAGCCGGGATTGGCGATCGCCAAATTACCCTCAATATCAACAGCAATACCATCGGGGCCACTAGGGCCATGAGAGGTAAAAAACTGCCCAACCTTGGCGACACTGCCGTCGGGCATCAAAGGCGCCCGCCAAACACAATTACCTCGCGTCACCGCGATCCAAAGGACCTTCTCGTCAGGTGAAAGCACAATACCGTTTGGACTGGGAACATTGCTTAACAATAAATCGAGTTGACCTGAGGGACGCAAACGATACACACGCCCCGTTGGGTCGTGCATGCCCGACTGACCTTGGTCTGTGAAGTAAACATTGCCTTGTGAATCACAAGTCAAATCATTGACGCCCTTAAAGCTCTCGGTGTTTCGTCTGACCAAGTGAGGAACAAGCGCGCCCGTATGGATATTCAAACGCATCAAGCCGTTTTTATAGTCAGTAATCAGTAGTTCGTCTTCTGAGTAAAACTTCATCCCGTTGGGCTCGCCGTCATACTCAACGATTAAGATCCAGTTGCCCTTCGGATCAATGCGAAAAACACGTCCAAAAATGATATCTGTCACATACAGATTATCCGACGCATCAAAGACCGGGCCTTCGAGAAACGAATCCAGTGCGGCACCACCCCGATTAATATTTGCCCACTCAGAGCGTACGCCGGTTCGACGATACTCGGCAGGCATCTCGGAAAAGACTTCGAGCATCTGAACAATAGGTGGTTGCTGAACAAACATCAAAACCTCTTTTCGCAAATCAAGCCTTTAAGATTGACCTGACACAGTCACATTAAATTTGTGCGCCAGTTGACTTCACAACCGCGCCCCACTTGGTAATCTCTGCCTGAATGAAAGCTCTAAATTCAGTTGGTGTGCTGGTCAGGCTGTTAGCAGCCTGCGCAGCCAACGTCTCTTGCACATCTTTCATACGCGAAATATTTGCACAAGCTTGATTCAGTTTTGCGACGATATCTGCAGGCGTACTCCTAGGGGCAAACAAACCGTTCCAAGAGGTAATTTCAAAATCAGGTACACCCGCTTCAGCCATTGTGGGCACATCAGGCAACAACGCCAGACGTGTGGCAGAGCAAACCGCTAAGGCCTTTAGCTGACCAGACTGGATACTTGGAATGGCGGACAATGCTGTTTTAAAACCCAGTTGTGTCACGCCTGCGATGGTGTCGGTTAGCGCTGGCGCTGCACCCTTATAGGCAACGTGGGTCATTTTGATATTGAAACGCTGTAACAGCATTTCACCCGCCAAATGCGGCGTTGTGCCAACACCCGAGGTGGCATAGTTCAAAGAGTCGGGCTTTGCTCGGGCCAACGCAATCAATTCTTGGACGTTATTCACTGGTAACTTTGGCGTCACGACCAACACCGCCGGAGCCGACGTCAAAATAGAAATAGGCTCAAAATCGCGCACAAGGTCGTATCCAGGATTTTTGTACAAAGACATATTGATCGCATTCGCAACCGTGCCTAAAAAAACCGTATAGCCATCGGGGGCGGCACGCGAGGCAAGCTCGCTTCCAATGTTCGAGCCTCCTCCAGGCTTGTTCTCGATGACCACTCGCTGGCCAAGCTCGTCGTAAAGTTTGGCTGAAATAATTCGCGCCGTCACGTCGGTTGATCCGCCCGGCCCAAACGCGACGATCATTTTAATTGTCTGGGTCGGATAGCCCGACTTAGATTGAGCAAACGCAGGCGCAGCAATACTCGCGCCTAGCGCAAAGCCTGCTTCTATAAAGTGACGGCGGTCCATTTTATCTTATATGAACGCCTCCCGGTTTGGCAAGAAATATTTGATATCGACAGTAAAGGTGGTTGCAGTCTTATATCCGGTCTGTTTGTGCAGACGCGAAGCCTGCTGACCCTGATGGAATTCGCCGAGAAAGCCCTAGTCTCCGTAACGTC
>CANCMG010000095.1 GCA_947378965.1 Alcaligenaceae bacterium
TTTAGTGGGGATGTCAGTTTTGATACTACTGACGGATAATAGCTGTACTTCACTCACGACAAACACAAGTACTCTGACTTGCTAAACAAACACAAGTACTCTGACTTGCTAAACAAACACAAGTACTCTGACTTGCTAAACAAATACAAGTACTCTGACTTGCTAAACAAACACAAGTACTCTGACTTGCTAAACCAGTGCTCAGGTCTGAGTTCGCTGCGACAGACTACCGCTTTAAGGCTCAACGTAGCACTCTAGAAAAAGGCTAGCAAAAGCATTTAAATGGTAGAAGACAGCAGAGTTACAAATCTGAATAAAAACAATGATTTCATTAATAATCCTTTGAATTCAGAGGGTTGGCAGTTGTGCGTCGCCCCGATGATCGATGTGACAGATCGTCATTGTCGTTTTTTTCATCGTTTGCTCGCACCGCGGGCACGGCTGTATACCGAGATGATTACGACGGGCGCGTTGTTGCACGGTGATGCGCAACGACATCTTGATTTTAATGAGCCAGAACATCCGGTTGCATTGCAGCTGGGTGGCAGCGAACCTGAGGCCTTAGTGGCCAGCGCAAAGCTTGGCGCGCAATGGGGCTACGACGAGATCAATTTGAATTGTGGTTGTCCGTCTGAGCGGGTGCAAAAAGGTGCCTTTGGTGCCTGTTTAATGGCCGAACCTAATTTAGTGGCTGACTGTATTAAAGCCATGCAAGATGCAGTGAGCGTGCCCGTGACGGTTAAACATCGTCTGGGGCTGGATAAAAATGAGTCGTACGATTTTGTGCGCGATTTTGTGGGTACGATTTACGATACTGGGTGCCGCGTCTTTATTATTCATGCCCGCAACGCTGTGCTGAAGGGCTTGTCGCCTAAAGATAACCGCGAGGTCCCGCCGTTACGCTACGACGAAGCGGCTCGACTCAAACAAGATTTTCCGGATGCGGTGATGGTGTTAAACGGTGGGCTCACCACGTTGGCTGACTGTGAAGCCGTGTTGCCACGGTTTGATGGCGTGATGTTAGGGCGCTCGCCGTGGCACGACCCCACAGTGTTGGCGCGGCTTTCACACGCATGGTGGCCACAGTTGGCGATCAAGACTGAGCCCGAAGTGATCGAGGCGTTGGTGGGTTATGCGGGTGAGCAGATCGCAGCCAAGGTGCCCTTGCGCATTGTTGTGCGGCCGATACTTGGTTTGTTTAATGGGCGATCGAATTCACGCATTTGGCGACGGATGTTGTCAGATTCGAAGCTCTTGAGGCAGGATGACCCAGAATTGATTCGCCTGGCTTGGCAGCAGGTTGGAGGTGAGGCCACCAGTCGTTAAGCAACAAAAAAAGTTTGCAACGCAAAGGTTGCTCTGATTGTGGGTTGACGCCTTTCTAGCTATTTTTAGCGGGCTCTTTATCAGCGGGCCAGTCGCGGATATACGCCTTGAGCATCGAATTTTCGAACTTTTGAGCCGCCGCAATGGCTTGAGCCATGTCATAAAAAGAGATGACACCCAACAACATTTCGCCATCCATGACAGGTACATAGCGCGAGTGATGCTCTAGCATCAGTCGCTGCACCTCGGTGGCCAGGGTGTCAGGGCTGACGCTGACGGGCTGGCTTTCCATAATAGCGCCGATGACCACAGCGCCAATCGTTGCGTGGTGCTCGCTCAAATAACGAATGATTTCGCGAAACGTGAGTATGCCCACGAGCTGACCACTCTGCATGATCACCAACGAGCCAATATCATGCGTGCTCATTGTTTTAAGGGCCTCAGTGACCAAGGTTTCGGGCGTGGCGGTAAAAAGAGTGTTGCCTTTTACCTTTAGAACTTCGCTAACTTTTAGCATGCTTGTCTCCTGCGTCGCGGCTCACTATGATGGATTGTAGTGGGTGAGTCAGGGTGCTGTCATGGTGCGCCAAAACCTCGGCAAGAGTGGGGTCAGCTTGCTGACTCATGAGTTGACTAAGCGCCCGGGCCAGAAACGGCTGCTCAGAGAGCTTGATGGCAGAGCGATCCAGGGCAAGCTGATCGACTAAAGGGCCAAGTGTTGCGTGTTGTGGGTCGCAGGCTAGCATCCAGCGTTCATTTTTTTCATCTGGTGCGACGGCAATCAAACCCATGCTTGTTAAGCACTCTAGTCGTTGCTCAAGAATGCTAAGAGGTTGGCGTAAGCGCTTGATCAGTTCGGTGCTGCTGCAGCCCGGTGGTACGTTGCCGCGGGCTTCGCTAAGCACCTTCAGAACGGATAAGGCGTCGATCAAGGCTGCACCTGGCCTGACTTCAGTCTCAAGTCTGTCTAGCCGCAACGACGGTAGATTGGCGGCGACTAAGGCGCCAATTAAGATCCCAAGCCAGCACAGATAGACCCAAATCAAAAACACGGGCAGTGCAGCAAAGGCGCCATAAATCATGGTGTAGGTCGAAAAGCTTGCGACGTAATAGGTGAAGCCGATCTTCATGGTTTCGAGAATCATGGCTGAGATCACGCCGCCCAGCAAGGCATCGGCCCGATTGACGCGAGTATTTGGCACCACAATAAACAAAGCGGCAAAGGCGAGCGCGCCTAAAAGTACGGGCAAGAGCTTCAGTGCGATTGCTAAGAAAATTGGGGTATTTGCGAGTAATCCCAACGACTCACGAGCCAAAAAAGCAGTCGCGTATAGGCTGGCACCGGTCAACACAGGGCCAAGAGTGATGATCGCCCAATAGACCAAGAGGCGGTGCATCGCGCGGCGCTGCCGCTCGACTCGCCAAATGGTGTTGAGTGCCGATTCAACAGACGTGATCAAAAACACCACGGTTAGCACTAAAAACCCGCCGCCAATCGCCGTCAAGCGCGAGGCTTGCGCGGCGAATTCGTTGAGGTAGGTCATGATGGTTTCTGAAACCGTGGGCGGCATCAAGCTGTTGCTCATGAAGGCTTGAAGTGCGTCACTGAATTCAGTAAATAACGGGAATGCAGTAAAAAGTGAAAGCACCACCGCTAATAAAGGCACGATCGAGAGCACAGTGGTAAAGGTCAGGCTGGCAGCAAGTTGCACGACTTTAGCCTGCGCGGCGCGTTGCAACGCCAGCTCAAGGATTTGGCCCGCACCACCCCAATATTGAGCCGCTTGTTTGTGTGCGAAATGCTGTTTTGCATGAGCTTGCATGCGAATCCTCCGTCTGCAGGCGATAATAGCAGCGTCGCCCCTCGTCGGGCGTTTCAGTGCCAAACTCTTTGCCCCACCTAAGCGCAGCAAACACGATGTCTGAGATCAACCGTTCACCCCAGTCGCCCGTCGTTCTAAATGCTGCGCTGCAGCGTAGCGCGGCATTGAGCCTATTTGGGTTGTTTTTTCTCTGTTTACTCTGGGAAATTTGGTTGGCACCGCTCAAACCCGGTGGCACCTTGTTGTTTTTAAAAGCGCTGCCACTGGCCTTTGCGATGCGTGGCGTATTGCGCGGCAGCTTGTATACGATTCAGTGGGCGTCTATGTTGGTCTTGTTGTATCTGATGGAGGGGGTGGTGCGGGTGATGTCTGATCCGCCTGGCCCCTCAATTATGTTGGCCTGGGTTGAAATCGCCCTGGCGACAATTTTCTTTTTTAGTTCGATCTTTTATGTTCGCCCAGCAAAGCGAGTCGCCAAAGCGTTGCAAAAGGCCGAAAAGCTCAATCAACAGGCTGAAAACCTCAAGCAGTGATTGACCCTTGGTGCATGTGGTCAATGCGAGTTCAAACGCCGTAACAAGCCAAAATGGTGCGATCGTCGCTCAAACAAAATCACTCTCATGACTTCACCTTCTTGTTTTGAACCACTTGTTAAAGCGAATATCTTTGCAAGCTTACTCTCATGACTTCACCTTCTTGTTTTGAACCCCTCGTTAAAGCGAATACCTTTGCAAGCTTAATCTCATGACTTCACCTTCTTGTTTTGAACCACTTGTTAAAGCGAATACCTTTGCAAGCCTACCCTCAGATTTTTATACCCGTTTGCCCACGACGCCGCTCACGGCACCTCGCTTGGTTCATGCTAGTGCTGAGGTGGCTGCAGTTTTAGGGTTACCCACCGAGGCACTAGACACTCAAGAGTTTCTTGACGTGGTCAGCGGTACCAAGCCAATGCCTGGGGGCGACACTATGGCAGCTGTCTACAGCGGGCACCAGTTTGGTGTGTGGGCGGGTCAGTTAGGCGACGGGCGTGCCCATCTGTTGGGTGAAATCCAGGGGCCCGACGGCAGTTTTGAAGTGCAACTGAAGGGCGCGGGCATGACGCCATACTCGCGCATGGGCGATGGCCGGGCAGTCTTGCGCTCTTCGGTGCGCGAGTACTTGGCCAGCCACGCGATGCGTGGGCTTGGCATCCCAACAACGCAGGCTTTGTCACTCGTCTCTGCTCGCAATCCTGTCAGACGCGAAACCCTTGAAACCGCTGCAGTCGTGGCGCGAGTGGCCCCCAGCTTTATCCGCTTTGGTTCGTTTGAGCACTGGGCTGCGCGCAGGCGGCCCGACTTGTTGCGCGTGTTGGCCGATTACGTGATTGACCGTTTTTACCCCGAGTGCCGTGACGAGAGTCACTCCAGCACTGCAGCTGATACCAGAATTTCAGATGATACCAGCACCGTAGGTGATATCAGCACGACAGGTGATACCACCACTGCCAAAGACTACGAGCCTTACGTGCAGTTGCTGCGTGCCGTGGTGCGCCGCACCGCGACGCTGATGGCAAGCTGGCAAGTGGTGGGCTTTTGTCATGGCGTGATGAATACCGACAATATGTCGATATTGGGTGTCACACTTGACTATGGCCCCTATGGTTTTATGGATGGCTTTGATGCCAAACACATTTGTAATCACACCGATAGCGGCGGTCGTTACGCGTGGCACGCTCAACCCGCGGTAGCCCACTGGAATCTCTATCAACTCGCGAACAGCTTGCACGAAATCGTGCCCGAAACTGAGCCTCTAAAAGCCGCGCTTGATGAATATGAAGCGTGTTTTTTGGGCGCGATGCAGGCTCGAATGAGCCAAAAATTAGGCTTAAGCACTTGGCAAGCGGGCGATGAAACACTGATCGACGATCTTTGGAGCCTGATGCAAGCCAGCCATGCTGACTTTACGCTGACCTTCAGGCAATTGGCTTACGCGCCGGGTTTGACGCAAGCTTCGCAAGAGCAAATTGAGCGGGACTTGGGCGGCACTGTGAACGCGAACCTGCTGCCTTTTGTGGATTTATTTGTCGATCGCGCGGGCGCCCAAGCCTGGTTAAGCCGTTATAGCGCTCGGCTTTGCTCGGATCCCACCCAACATTGGCAAGAGCGGGTTGCCGGCATGCTGGCGGTGAACCCACTTTATGTGCTGCGTAATCATATTGCACAGCAGGCGATTGAAGCGGCCGAAAAAGGCGACTTTAGCGAAGTTGAGCGCCAATACGAGCTCTTGCGCGACCCGTTTCAGGCTCGGGCGGGCCTAGAGGCCTATGCCGCTGCGCCACCTGCTGGGGCACCGCATTTAGAGGTAAGTTGTTCTTCGTGAGGCACTGACGTGGGTGAGTTGTTCTTCGTGAGGCGCTGCTGTGCGTAACTGGCTGAAGCAGCTGCACCTGTTGCAGGGGTGCTGCGTTTAGAGGTCAATGATTCTTCGTGAGGCACTGACGTGGGCAAGCGGCTGAAGCCGCTACACCCCTCGCTGGGGCACCGCATTTAGAGGTCAATTGCTCTGAGTGATGCAATAATGTCGTTTTGAAGGTTGCGACGTCCTTTCAAGGGGGCGGCTACGATCTGACTTTGCTCATTTTTTCGGTACTTGTCGCCTATGTCTGGTAATACGCTCGGTACGCTGTTTTGTGTCACTAATTTTGGTGAGTCTCACGGCCCCGCGATTGGCTGTGTGGTTGATGGGTGCCCGCCAGGGATGGCACTCTGCGAGCAAGATATTCAAATTGAACTTGATCGTCGTCGCCCCGGCACCTCGCGTCATGTGACGCAGCGTCAAGAGGCTGATCAGGTTGAGATTTTGTCTGGGGTGTACGAAGGCAAAACCACCGGCACCCCGATTGCGCTGTTGATTCGAAACGTTGACGCGCGCAGCAAAGACTACAGCGCCATTGCCGATACGTTTAGGCCAGGGCATGCCGATTTCACCTATTTTAATAAGTACGGCGCACGAGACCCGCGTGGTGGTGGTCGTTCGTCGGCCCGCCTGACTGCGCCCACGGTTGCTGCCGGCGCGATCGCCAAAAAATGGCTGTCTGAGCACTTTGGGATCAAGGTGCGGGGCTACATGAGTCAGTTAGGCCCCATCGCGATGCCTTTTGTGAGCTGGGATCACGTTTCGAATAATCCGTTTTACGCGGCCAATGACACCAGCGCGCCCGAACTCGAGGCCTATATGGATCAGCTGCGTCGCGATGGGGATTCTGTTGGCGCGCGTATTGAGGTGGTTGCCGAAGGTTTGCCGTCCGGTTGGGGCGAGCCGATCTATGACCGCCTTGACGCAGACATCGCCTACGCCATGATGGGTTTAAACGCCGTCAAGGGTGTTGAGATTGGCGCTGGCTTTAACAGCATTGAGCAGCGCGGCTCTGAGCATGGCGACGAGATTACGCCAGAGGGCTTTTTAACCAACAATGCCGGTGGTGTACTGGGTGGGATCTCAACGGGGCAGCCGATTACGGTGAGCCTGGCGATTAAGCCAACCTCAAGTATTCGCACTGAGCGCCGCTCAATTGACCGGGCTGGTAACCCGGTGATGGTGCAAACCCTAGGTCGTCATGACCCCTGCGTGGGGATCCGTGCGACCCCGATTGCTGAGGCTTTGCTTGCGCTGATTTTGATCGACCATGCCTTGCGCCATCGTGCGCAGTGCGGCTGAGCCACGCTCCCGCTATGGCATAATCGAAGGCTATCCTTTTACAACGTGTGTTTGGCAGATAAAGCGTCATGAAAAAAACTCTATACGACAAGCTTTGGGACGCTCATGTGGTTAACCAAGAACCAGATGGCACCGCAATTTTGTACATCGACCGTCACTTGCTGCACGAGGTCACAAGCCCTCAGGCTTTTGAAGGCCTTGATTTGGCTGGTCGCCCGCTTTGGCGTTTGAATGCCAATTTGGCGGTGGCCGATCACAACGTGCCTACTGTAGCGCGTGATCGTGCCCAAGGCATTACTGACCCAATTTCAAAATTACAGGTCGATACGCTTGACGCCAACTGCGTCAAGCACAACGTGATCGAATTTCGCATGAACGATTTGCGTCAGGGCATTGTTCACGTGATCGGCCCTGAGCAAGGTGCAACGCTACCGGGCATGACTGTCGTGTGCGGCGACTCGCATACCAGTACGCACGGCGCCTTTGGTGCCTTGGCGTTTGGTATCGGCACCTCTGAAGTTGAGCACGTGATGGCGACGCAAACACTGCAAGCCAAAAAAAATAAAAATATGTTGGTGCGTGTTGAAGGCACGTTGCCTCTTGGCTGCACCGCCAAAGACGTCATCCTGTATGTGATTGGTCAAATCGGCACAGCCGGCGGCACGGGGCACGCGATCGAATTCGCTGGCAGCACCATTCGCGGCTTGACAATGGAAGGCCGCATGACCTTGTGCAACATGGCGATTGAGGCCGGTGCGCGTTCAGGCATGGTGGCGGTTGATCAAAAGACAATCGATTATTGTGCGGGTCGTCCGTTTTCGCCAAGTGGCGCGCTTTGGGATGCTGCAGTGGCCTACTGGAAAACACTCCACACTGACGAAGGCGCGTTTTTTGATCGCGTCGTCGAGATCGATGCGCGCCAAATTGTGCCGCAAGTCACGTGGGGTACTTCGCCCGAGATGGTCTTGCCCGTGACCGGACGTGTGCCAGATCCTGATCGCGAAAAAGATGACATGCGCCGTGAAGGGATGGAACGCGCCCTGGTGTACATGGGCCTGAAGCCAAATACGTTGATCGAAGACATCAAGATCGATCGCGTGTTTATCGGGTCTTGCACCAACTCGCGCATTGAAGATTTGCGCGCGGCTGCAGTCGTTGCCCGCGGCCGTAAGGTCGCTAGCAATGTGCGTCAGGCGCTTGTGGTGGCTGGCTCGGGTTTGGTCAAAGCACAGGCCGAGCGCGAAGGCTTAGACAAGATTTTTATCGAAGCCGGTTTTGAATGGCGCGAGCCAGGTTGCTCAATGTGCTTGGCCATGAACGCCGATCGCATCGAGCCCGGCGAGCGTTGCGCCTCGACTTCAAACCGAAATTTTGAAGGTCGCCAAGGGCAGGGTGGTCGCACCCATCTCGTGAGTCCGGCCATGGCAGCAGCAGCAGCCGTGTCGGGTCATTTCGTTGACGTACGTAACCTCCGGTAAACATCATGGATTCATTCATCACGCATCAAGGTTTGGTCGCTCCGCTCGATCGCGAAAACGTCGATACCGATCTGATCATTCCGAAGCAGTTTTTGAAATCAATTAAGCGCACAGGTTTTGGCCCAAACTTGTTTGACGAGATCCGTTACTTGGATCATGGCGAACCCGGGATGGACAACTCTAAGCGCCCGTTGAACCCCGAGTTTATTTTGAACCACTCTCGTTATCAGGGTGCTTCGATTTTGTTGGGTCGTAAAAATTTTGGCTGCGGTTCAAGCCGCGAGCATGCCCCTTGGGCGCTGGCGCAATATGGCTTTCGGGCGGTGATTGCCCCGTCGTTTGCCGATATCTTTTTTAACAATAGTTACAAGACGGGCTTCTTGCCCATCGTGTTGTCTGAGTTGCAAATCTCGCGTCTGTTTGACGAGGTGCGTGGTTTTGTTGGTTACAAGCTCACGATCGATCTTGAAAAACAAGTCGTGATTGCACCCGACGGTCGTACGATGGATTTTGATATCACCGCGCATCGCAAATATTGCATGATTAATGGTTTAGATGAAATTGGTTTGACGTTGCGTCAGGCCGATAAGATTCGAACCTTTGAGGCTGAGCGGCTGGCTCGCCATCCTTGGTTAGATGTTCAACCAATCGGTGCACGTTAATTCACTTAAACGTTGGGCCGGTTTTCCGGCCCATTACTTTTGGATCAAAGCAACATGACGCAAAAAATTGCAGTATTGGCCGGCGACGGCATCGGCGCAGAGATTATTGAACAGGCGGTTCGCGTCTTGGGCGCGTTGAAATTACCCCTTGAAATCACGCATGCCCCCGTGGGCGGCACTGCCTACGACCTTCATGGCCATCCGTTGCCACCAGCAACCTTGAAGCTTGCACAAGAATCAAACGCTGTGCTGTTTGGTGCAGTGGGCGACTGGAAATACGACAAGCTGCCTCGTGAGCATCGCCCTGAACAAGCGATTTTGGGTTTGCGTAAAGCGCTAGGTTTGTTTGCAAACTTTCGCCCAGCGATTTTGTATCCTGAGTTAGCCAACGCGTCATCGTTAAAGCCTGAAATTGTTTCTGGCCTCGACATCATGATTTTGCGTGAACTCACAGGTGATATTTATTTTGGTTCGCCGCGCGGTGTGCGTGTGGCTCCTGATGGCCCGTTTGCTGGGGCGCGTGAAGGCTTTGACACCATGCGTTATGCAGAGCCCGAGATTCGTCGTATTGCGCACTTGGGTTTTCAGACCGCGCTTAAGCGGCAACGCCGTTTGTGTAGCGTCGATAAGGCCAACGTGCTTGAAACCTCGCAACTGTGGCGCGATATCGTGACCGAGATTGGCAAAGAATACCCAGATGTCGCGTTGTCGCATATGTATGTTGATAACGCCGCGATGCAGTTGGTGCGCGCGCCGCGTGACTTTGACGTGATTGTGACCGGTAATTTGTTTGGTGACATTTTGTCTGATGAGGCATCGATGTTGACTGGTTCGATCGGCATGTTGCCCTCAGCCTCGCTCAATGCTTCGGGCCAGGGTTTATATGAGCCAAGTCATGGCTCGGCCCCTGACATTGCAGGTAAAGGCGTGGCAAATCCCTTGGCTACGATTTTGTCAGCCGCGATGATGTTGCGCTACTCACTTGATCAGGCGGCGCAAGCTGACCGTATCGAGCAAGCCGTGCGTCAGGTGCTTCAGCAAGGGCTTCGCACCGCCGATATTTACGAAGCAGGCACCACCAAAGTTGGCACTGCAGCGATGGGCGATGCTGTCTTGAAGGCTTTAGGCTAATCGCGTTGCTAAGGCCCTCGCTCAACAGGGCGCGGGCTAGGTAACCGAGTGATCTGCATGATTGACTGGCGCCACGTGTATGCAAGCACATGCAAGTGTAAGCAAGTAGAGGCGAGTGTAGGCAAGTCGCAGGTGGGGTAATAATCTGGGTGTTAACATAGACACTAAGTGTAAGTATTTAAACGATTTTTTTGGTTTTTAACGATGAAACAGTCTGTGGGGTTAGTGGGTTGGCGCGGGATGGTGGGCTCGGTGCTCATGCAACGCATGCGCGACGAGGGTGATTTTGCCTTGATCGACCCGGTCTTTTTTTCAACCAGTAACGCGGGTGGACGTGCGCCTGAGTGGGCCGGCGCTACCGCCTTACAAAATGCCTTTGACATCGACGCATTAAAAAAACTACCCATTATCGTGACCGCGCAAGGGGGCGATTACACGACCGAGGTCTATCCCAAACTGCGCGCAGCCGGCTGGACAGGTACTTGGATTGATGCTGCAAGCACGCTGCGCATGAAAGACGATGCCATCATCGTGCTCGATCCCGTGAATCGTCCAGTGATTGACGCTGCACTCAAGCGCGGTGTACGAAATTTTATCGGTGGTAACTGCACCGTCAGTTGCATGATGATGGGCTTGGCCGGCTTGTTTAATGAAGGTTTGGTGCAGTGGATGACCAGCATGACCTACCAGGCTGCCTCAGGCGGGGGCGCGCAGCATATGCGTGAATTGCTCATGCAGTTTGGTTTGCTCAATGCCGCAGTCAAGGCTCAGCTCGATGACCCAGCGTCAGCGATTCTTGACATTGACCGAACGGTACTGGCCTTGCAGCAAAGTGGCCAGCTGCCGACTGAGCATTTTGGGATTCCGTTGGCCGGTAATTTGATCCCTTGGATCGATAAAGATCTGGGTAACGGCATGTCGCGCGAAGAATGGAAAGGCGAAGCTGAAACTAATAAGATTTTGGGTCGAGGGGCTGGGTTTGGTTCAACCCCGATCCCGATTGATGGTTTGTGCGTGCGCATTGGCGCGATGCGATGCCATAGTCAAGCGCTTACCATCAAGCTCACTCGAGATGTTCCCCTTGATGAGATTACCGATATCGTAAAAAACGGTACGGCTTGGGCTAAGGTTGTACCCAACACGAAAGACGCGACCCTCGAAGGTCTGTCACCCGTTGCTGTCACGGGTACGCTTGATATTCCCGTTGGACGTATGCGCAAGCTATCGATGGGCTCTGAGTATCTAGGTGCCTTTACCGTTGGCGATCAACTGTTGTGGGGTGCCGCCGAACCATTGCGCAGAATGTTGCGTATTTCGTTAGGCGAACTGTAAGTCAATGGAGTGTCGTTATGCGCGCTGAACTGAATGTAGTCTGCCAAAAGTCGCTGCAACTTGGTGTAGCGCTTGGGCTGACCTTTGCCGTGTGTTCACAGGCCTTTGCGCTTAAAGCTGGGCACGGCCGGGTGGATTCGCTGCCAGGTGCGCCTTTGCAAGTGACGATCCCGTTACTCGAGGTTTTTGGCGCTGACGTTTCAGCCCTGTGGGTCAAGGTGGCCTCGGCCGATGCTTGGACCAAATCTGGGTTGACTCCGCCTGTTAGTCTTGACTCGATGACGGTGTCAATCGAGATGGGTTTCTTAAAAGATTCTCGTATGCTGGTATTGCGTTCAAGTCAACCGGTCGATAAACAGATTATTGATGTTTTGCTCGAGGTGTCATCTGCCAGCGGGTCGACGCAAATTCAATCTAGCTTTCTTGTTCTGACGCGTGCCAACGAAGGCGCAGCCGCCGGTACAGTGCTTGTCAAAGCAGGCGATACGCTGTCTGGGATTGCGCTTGCGAATCCGGTTGCCGGAGCAGACCTGTATCAAATGCTTTGGGCGCTGTATCAGGCCAACCCGCAAGCCTTTCTTTCGCAGAACATGAATCTGCTTAAGGCCGGTGTGACGCTCAAGTTGCCCGATGCGCAAACTGTTCGTGCCATTGATGCAAAACTGGCGCGCGAGATGTACCAAGCGCACTTAAATGCGTTTAAGAATCTTCGTGGTAGTGCGAATGCCGCGAATGCGATGTCTCGTATCACGACGCCCGTGGCACCGCCGCCGGGTGAGGCGCAGTCGAGTTCGGTGTCGACCGCCAGCGCGGCACCGACGCCAACGGGGACCGACCGTGTGTTGTTGACGTCCTCGAGCACGGCAGAGCAAAGAGAAGATGCTCGCGTGTCTGCGACCAAAGAGATCGCTGAGACGCAATCTCGGGTTGATCATCTGCAAGACAATGTCAAACAACTGAAAGACGCGTTGAGTCAAACAACAAATGGGGCTGCGCCTGGCTCGGCAAATGCTGCTGGGTCGGCTAGCGCAGTTGGTACACCTGGCGTTGTCGGGGCAGCAGGCGCATCATCGGCAGGTGCTGCTGGCTCAACAGGTACTGCCGGGGTAGCTGGGACACCAGGTGCCGCCGGTGCAACAGGCACAGCTAGTGCGACAGGAACAGCCGGTGCAGCAGGCACAGCCGGTGCGACAGGAACAGCAGGTGCAGCAGGCACAGCAGGTGCGGCAGGCACAGCAGGTGCGGCAGGAACAGCAGGTGCAGCAGGCACAGCTGGCACAGCAGGTGCGGCAAGAACAGCAGGTGCGGTAGGCACAGCCGGTGCAGCAGGCACAACAACAGGTACAGCTAGTACAACTGGAACAGCAGGAACAGCAGGTGTGACAGGCAATGTAGGTGCAACAGGCAATGTAGGTGCAACAGGCAATACAGGTGCAACAGGCAATGCAGGCTCAGCAGGTGTTGCGGGTGCATCCAGTGCAAGTCCGACAGCTGCAGGTACGCCGTCTGCCAATAGCGCGCCGGCGAAGACTGTGACTAGCGCTCTTAGCCAGTTGTGGTCAAGCTTTACCTCAAGTGCGCTTGGGGTGCTGACGGCAGTCTTGGCAATTGGTGGCTTGCTTGTGGCGTGGCTGTTGCGCCGTGCGGGCGCGCGACGTGAAGTCGATGAGGCTGAGGGTGACGATGTTCCTGAGGCGCTTAGCCCTGCCTTGCGAACCGCGCTCGATCAAAAACTGCAAGGGATTGATCTTAATCTTGATCCTACAAGTGCGACTGACAAAAAAGAGCCGTCTATTGCGCAACCGAACGTAAGCCCAAAGGCTTGAGCTCGGCTACTTATTGTCTGCGTCTATGCCACGCTTAGCGCTTGGAGTCTCGTATGATGGGCGCCAGTGGCAAGGTTGGCAAAAACAACCTAACGGGCAGACTGTTCAAGATGCCCTTGAATGCGCCTTGGCTGCATTTGCCACAGTACCGGTTCAGACCACCTGTGCGGGGCGCACTGACACTGCGGTGCACGCCTTAGGTCAGGTGGTGCATTTTGATTGCGCAATCAATCGCTCTGAAGAGTCGTGGGTGAGGGGCGTGAATGCGCACCTTCCTGAATCGATTGCAGTGCAATGGGCGCAATACGTCGACGATACCTTTCATGCAAGATTTTCAGCTACGGCGCGCGCATACACATATGTGCTTTTAAATAGCCGGGTTCGGCAGCCTCTTTGGGCCGGCAGAGCGGGTTGGGTATTTCAACCACTTAATGTGTTGGCGATGAGGCAAGCGGCGCAGTCTTTGTTGGGTGAGCACGACTTCAGCAGTTTTCGCTCATCGCAGTGCCAAGCCAAGTCACCCGTTCGCACGATCTCTGAGCTGAGTATTGTGCAAAAAGGTTGCCTCATTTTTGTGTCGTTGCGCGGCAATGCTTTTTTGCATCATATGGTGCGCAATATTATCGGTGCTTTAGTGCAAATTGGGCAAGGCCGAGAGTCAGTCGAATACATGGCCAACTTGCTTGAACTGAAAGACCGCACTAAGGGTGCACCAACGTTTTCCCCTGATGGTTTGTATCTGACCGAGGTGTCCTACCCAGATGGTGCCCTGGTTCAGCGGCAAGGCTTAGGTTTCGGTTTGCAAGATCTCGGTCTAAAATAAGAATCTGCGTATTATCTTTATCTCTTTGTGATGACAACAAACCTGTCTGCTCCACGCACTCGTATCAAAATTTGCGGTTTAACGCGCGCGCAAGATGTGCGTGCCTGCGCCCAAAGTGGCGTTGACGCCTTGGGTTTTGTTTTTTATCCTCCAAGCAAGCGCTTTGTGAGTGCAGTCCACGCGGCAGAACTGTGTGCAGACTTGCCGCCTTTTATCAGTACGGTCGCCCTGTTTGTAAACCCCGATCTGCACGCGGTAAAAGACGTCATTCACACCTTACGACCAAGCTTGTTGCAGTTTCACGGCGACGAAGATCCCGGTTTTTGTGCGTCCTTTGGCGTGGCCTATCTTAAGGCTTTCAGGGTCGGTGGCCCCGGGCTGGATACTGCAGCGAAGGTGGCAAAAACTTGTCAGAGTTTTTCGCACGCCGCTGGCTGGTTGTTTGATAGCTACACGCCCGCCTTTGGCGGAAGTGGGCAAGGGTTTGATCATGCCTTGTTGTCAGCTGTCTCGAGTGCCCAAGGCGCTGCACGACCCATGATTTTGTCTGGTGGTTTGAACGTCCAAAACGCTCGCTTAGCGGTACAAAACTTGAAGCCTTGGGCCGTTGATGTCAGCAGTGGTGTCGAAGAGAGCCCAGGCGTTAAGTCGGCTCAAAAGGTTGCCGAGTTTGTTCAAGCAATTCACCAAGCAATTCACCAAGCAAGCATCTAGAGATGGCTTTGACAGCAGGTAGCTAAAACCGATACAATAGCGATCTTTACAGGCGGTTAGCTCAGCTGGTTAGAGCGCCACGTTGACATCGTGGAGGTCGTTGGTTCGATTCCAATACCGCCTACCAATGCCCCTTCAGTGGGGTATTTTTTGTCTGCTCAAGATACCCTCTGAGACGCTGTGGGCCAGTATCCATGCGGTTCTTCAGGTAGCTGAGAAATCGACTGACTTTTCATCCGTTCAGTGATCTTGGGTTCAAAACGCACTCGCTGCCAGACCTGTCCAACGCCCCTTAAGTCGCCCGTAAGCTTGAGCAGCGCAGCAGCAAAAACATTTAGCTTTAGCTGTTGCCCAGTCGCCTATTGTTTCAGCCAGCGCTAGTTATAAAGGAGTAACTTCGGCTTATGATCGTATGATGAGCTTTGTAACAAGTGATTAATCGGTTGGCAACTAGACCTTGCGAACTTAAAATACGTCTGTTTTTGCTGCTCTTGAGTTGAGCACCAGTCGGTCAACTTTTTGTAACTACATTAGTCTCTATGCTCAATAACGCAATCGATCCGGCAACTAAAAGCGCAGCTAATGCGTTTTGGGATAAGCTTGGTCAGCACTTTGAAGTTAGTCGTGCATTTTTATTTGGTAGTCGAGCAAGAAATACACACACTGAAGAAAGCGACGCTGATATCGCTGTGTTGCTGCGAGGAGTAGTTGGTAAATTTGTAGAAACAAAATTTGCCATGGATGATTTGGCCTATGAAGTGTTGTTAGAGACTGGCATACGAATTCAACCGCTGCCAATCTGGCAAGAAGAGTGGGATCATCCCGAGAACTACTCGAATCCGCTGCTGATTCACAATATTAAAAAAGACGGAATCCAACTTGACCGCTAAAGAGCTCTTTGACAAAGCTGCTACAGCACTTAGCTCAGCTCAATTGCTATTTAAATCTGGCGATTTTGATGGCACATGTAATAGAGCGTATTACGCGATGTTCGACGCTGCCCGTGCGGCGTTGCTGGTAGCCGATGGAAATGAAAGTGCTTTAGCGATTAAAACTCATGGCGGGTTGATTTCAGCTTTTAGTCTTCGTCTCGTTAAGTCTGGGGCAGTCAGCTTAGAGTTAGGTAAATCTTTCAATAAGGTAGAGGATTTGCGATTGGTTGCTGATTACAAAGGCGATCCCGTCGAGACTGAACAGGCGCAGTGGGCCGTGGATCAAGCTAAAATTTTTGTTGAGGTACTGAGAGCGTTATCAGGCTTCTAGTGCGCTCAGATAAGACGGATCTGTTCGATAAAACCGGCCACTTAAGTTCCCTGACACGCTGCCTATTTTTTTACTGGCAAACGACTCCGAGGTGCAGATCATCTGATCAAAAAGACGTCAAAAAATTCCATGACAACCCGTCGTACCTGCGTGTGGAGTTTGCTGAGAATGGCGTGCAAGCTGCCAAGATCGAAGCTCAGATGAAGAAGTCTGGCAACCACGTCCAGTCGTTTATGAAAGACCGTGCAGCCGAGGAAATGTATGGCACGACCAACATGCAGGGCTTGTTGTACCGCACCCGCAACTTGGCGAATAAAACCGATGAGGATGAGTTAAGCGCAAGCCATCGGGCAGTTAACAACTTACTCACACAGTTGCACTTGCAGCTCTTGTCCGAGAACTCGGTACGCCACTCAGAAAACCGTCGCTACAACATCGAGGGCGCGGATAACAACATGATGCGCTCGTTCCACCAACACGGCATCTCTAACGCAGCCTTTCTCTCGGGCCTACACAAGTCCCAACAGGTCGAGAATTCGCTCGAAGACATGAAGCGCGAGGCCCATGAAGTGACCAAGCCCAGCGCGGATCGTGCCGCCGGTGCGCAGTTGTACAACGAGATCGCTAAGCGCCATGGCATTGGCATGGACAGCTGAGTGCGTTCAGAGAACGTGATGGTGTTTGTTGTGTTTTTGATCACGTATCGTGATGGTTTGGGGGTAACCCCCCGCAGAGTAGTTGATTAAACTAGCTCTTTGGAGGAGTCTCTGGTTACCAAGCCAAAGAGACATCCAAAGTGT
>CANCMG010000096.1 GCA_947378965.1 Alcaligenaceae bacterium
GTCACCAAGGCAATTTTGGTTGGATTTTTTTTCATTTTTTAAAGAAAATAGCGTTAGACATTAATTTACTCAAAATCAAAGGTCTGGCACATGTCACTGAGCCCAAAATGGTACTGTACGTCAATTCAGTAACGGTAGTCCCAGTCCAGACACAAAATGATAGCGGAGACCACATGGCAGTTAAAAAATTATTCAAAAAAGAAGTCTCTGCTGCACATGGCATTGTGCAAGTGTTAGAAGATGCGGGCATCGATTTGGTCTTTGGGATCGCGGGCGGGCATTCTGGCCATATTTGGGCTGCCCTGGGTGACTTTCAAAAAACCATTCGAACGGTGTTGGTTAGAGAAGAGTCTCTGGGTAGCGCCATGGCCGAGATCTATGGGCGTTTAACCCGCAAACCGGGTGTTTTAGTCGGTCAAGGCCCTTGGGTCTTAGGCAATGGTTTACTGGGTACGATCGAGGCGCACCTCTCTAGCTCACCTATGTTGCTGCTGACCGACTTTAGTGATTCGCCTGAGTTATCGTTACACGGCCCCTATCAGACCGGCACCGGTGATTATGGTGGCTGGGACGCCAGGCAAAGCTTTGGTGGCGTGACCAAACAAGTACTCGAGGCTCATCACCCTGCCGCGGCGGTACACGCGACTCAACTCGCAATCAAACATGCGACCGCAGGCCAACCGGGCCCTGTGGCCGTGCTATTTAGCGTGACCTCGTTTAACGGGGTCGTCCCGCAAGAGAGCAAACCAAACCTTTATGCAACCCAGCCTTACCTCATCGAGCGCTCAACTGCCGTCGATGAGCCTCGAATCGCAGCCGCCACACAGGCACTCGCCCACGCCAAACGTCCTGTCATCATCGCCGGTAATGGTGTACGAATCGCACAAGCTTACGAGCAGCTACGGGCCTTCGCGCAGGCTTTGAATATTCCGGTCGTGACCTCACCCTCAGGCAAAGGCGTCTTTGCCGAAACGCATCCTCTTGCGCTTGGCGTGTACGGCACCTATGGCACCCCCGCGGCCAACGCGTGTGTATCGGCCGCTGATCTCGTTATCGTGGTTGGCTCAAAACTCACCGCGGGTGACACGATTAATGAGCACACCTCTTTACTGAATCCGGTCAAACAAACGTTTATTCAAATCGATATCGAAACACGCAATGCGTCTTGGACTTTTCCCGTCGAGCATGTCTTACTAGGAGACGCGGGAGTCGTCCTGAGCAGACTCCAGGCCGTTGTCAAAAAGAACAAAACTACCATCGATGGAAAAGGTGAATCACGGGTAGCTAGCTTACGTAAAAAGCTAGGCTATTTTAATGACAAGGCCTACACAGACTCATCCTTACCGATGGTGCCTCAACGGGTGATTGCCGAAATGATGCGCGCCTTACCCGAGGATGCGATCGTCACTTGTGATGCCGGCGAAAATCGTATCTTCATGATGCATTGCTATCAAACCAAACGTGCGGGCGGATTTTTGCAAGCAGCGGGTGGCGGCCCCATGGGTTACGCCATCCCCTCTGCGTTGGCCGTCAAGTTAATTCATCCAAAGGTACCAGTCATCGCCGTGTGCGGTGATGGCGGTTTTTCAATGACGATGAACGGACTGATGACCGCCATTGAACACGACATCCCTATTATTACCGTGATCTTTAACAACCGCATGTTGGGCTGGTCAACACACATCCGCGGGCCCTTTGGTGCTCAGTTTCATGACTTTAATCATGCTGCGATTGCGCAAAGCATGGGTTGTCATGGTGTCAAGGTGTCGACACCAGAAGAGTTTGCTAACGCCTTAAAAGAATGCCTGACGCTCAAGATCCCTTCGGTAATCGATGTTGTCATTTCAGGCGAACTTTCATACAAAGATTTTATGTCGCCCTTGCTCAAGCAAAAACCAAACACCAAATAACATTATGTCTCTACCTTCTAAAGCCCTCATCTCTTTGCCTGAACAAATCCCTTTGCAGGACGAGCTCCCTTTTCATACTGTCAGGTTTAGATCCCCGTTGCCAGGCCCGCGCTTAATCGTGACGGCGGCAGTGCACGGCAACGAAACCTGCGGCACGTTTGCGCTGAAGCGTCTTGCGCAACAAATTGAAACGGGTGAAATCAAACTGCTGCGTGGCTTCTTAACCTTAGTGCCCGTCACAAACCCCAAGGCCTACCGCCTGCAACGCCGAGCGGGTGACCGTAATTTGAACCGACGCCTGGCGCCTGTTGAAGTACCTAAAGAATACGAAGATCATCTTGCAAACTGGCTATGCCCGTTATTAGCCGAGCACGATGGCTTATTAGATTTACATTCATTTCAAAGCGGCGATCGTGCCTTTGCCTTGTTTGGCCCAGCGAACAATACAGGTCCGCTTGAGGCGTTTTCGCAGGCCAGCACCGAAGAGGCTCTGGTGCAACGCTTAGGTTGTAATCGCTTTGTGTACGGTTGGCTCGATACCTATGCAAAAGGGATCAAGCGGCGCGCACTCGAGGTGCAAGCGGGGCGCTTCACTGCCGAGTCCGTTGATACTGACACGGCTTACGGCGTGGGTACGACTGAATATATGCGTTCGCAAGGCGGCTGGGCGATTACCCTTGAGTGCGGACAACATGACGACATTGGTGGACGTGAGGTTGCCTATCAGGCTGTTTTAAACACCTTGGTACAAGTGGGCTTGATCAAGGGTGCTGAACCCAAACCCGCCACAGACTTTGAGGTTTTAGGTCTGTACGATGTCTTCGATCGCTTTCATGCAGGCGATCAGTTTTCTAAAATCTGGAAAAGCTTTGATCCAATCGCCAAGAACAGCTTAATTGGCACACGCGCCGATGGCACAGAGCTGCGCGCCGAGCAAGACTGTTTCATCGTGTTTCCCAACAGCAAGTCGCAGCCTGGGCAAGAGTGGTTTTATCTGGCGCAAGCCGGAGGGCGTCTGGGGCGGTGATATCGGCTATCCAGAAAAGCAGCCTCGAAAGGGGCATTGATCGAGATCTGAGAGCGCAGGTGTATCCTGTGAGCGAGTACTCATTTTGGACAACGCACCAGCAGCGCCGTCATGTCGTGCTCATTTCAAGCAGCGCACCAGCAGAGCCGTAATGTCTAACATGATCACCATCTCAAACGTTTCAAAAGTCTACTCGACGGGCTTTAGCGCGTTAAAAAATATCAATCTTGAAGTCAAACAGGGTGAGATCTTTGCCTTGCTTGGCCCAAACGGCGCCGGCAAAACTACGTTAATCAGCCTGATCTGTGGCATCGTGACACCCAGTACGGGCACCGTCACCATTGACGGGTTTGATCATATTAAGCAGTACCGACAAGCCCGGGCGCGGGTTGGTCTGGTGCCGCAAGAAATATCGACAGATATGTTTGAAACGGTTTGGAACACGGTGAGCTTTAGCCGGGGGCTGTTCGGCAAACCCGCCAACCCCGCCTGGATCGAAAAAATCCTCAAAGACTTATCGCTTTGGGACAAAAAAGATAGCAAGATTATTCGATTGTCGGGCGGAATGAAGCGTCGGGTCATGATCGCGAAAGCGCTCTCGCATGAGCCTCAGGTGTTATTTCTGGATGAACCCACGGCGGGCGTTGACGTGAGTTTAAGACGCGACATGTGGCAGTTAGTGAAGGCCTTGAAACAAACTGGCGTCACCATCATTTTGACGACGCACTACATCGAAGAAGCCGAAGAAATGGCCGATCGTATTGGCATCATCACTAAAGGCGAAATTCTTTTGGTTGAAGACACTAGTCAATTGATGAAAAAACTAGGTAAAAAAGAATTGGTACTGCAGTTGACGAGCCCACTTCACGCAATCCCCGAAGCACTCAGTCACGTCGGCTTGTCACTCGCGAGCGATGGGCATGAGCTGATTTATACCTACGATGCTACCAACAACGAATTTGGCATCACAGAGCTGTTAACTCGACTGGCTCAAGCAAATATCCATTTCAAAGACTTGCACACGACCGAGAGTTCGCTTGAAGATATTTTCGTGAGTCTGACGAGCCGCAAAGATTGATAATGATGCGAGATCATCACGATTGCGCCTTCCGCCTACTTTCGCGCCTCGATCAACGATCACAAGCGCGACCGCCCATGCCATTGGAGACGACTGTCGTGACGGCCTTACCTTCTGAGCAAGCCAATGACTTTCAAAAAATCAACTCTGTATGCATCTGAATATCCACGCCATTAAAGCCATCTTTAATTTTGAGTTGTCTAGAACACGGCGCACCTTGATGCAAAGCGTGATCGCGCCTGTCATCTCAACGTGTTTGTACTTTGTGGTGTTCGGGGCAGCGATTGGTTCTCGTATGACCGACATTGATGGGGTGAGTTATGGTGCCTTCATCGTGCCTGGCTTGATCATGCTGTCTTTGTTGACACAAAGTATTTCAAACGCCTCGTTCGGCATTTATTTTCCGAAATTTACCGGCACGATCTATGAACTGCTCTCGGCGCCAATCTCGCACTTTGAAATCGTTTTAAGCTATGTGGGTGCCGCGACGGTAAAGTCCATCGCTTTGGGCTTGATCATTTTGGCGACTGCAACTTTCTTTGTACCCCTGCAAATCGCTCATCCGTTCTGGATGCTGTTTTTTTTAATTACGACTTCGATTACCTTTAGTTTGCTAGGCTTCATTATTGGCGTCTGGGCCGATAGTTTTGAAAAACTACAGGTCGTGCCGCTATTGATCATCACCCCACTGACTTTTTTAGGCGGTAGCTTTTACTCGCTAGAGTTGTTGCCACCCTTTTGGCAAAACGTCGCGTTGCTCAACCCTGTTGTCTACCTGATCAGTGGTTTTCGCTGGAGTTTTTATAACGCTGGTGACGTGAGTTTAGCGCTGAGCGTTGCGATGACTCTCGGCTTTTTGACGCTCTGCATCGCGGTCATTGCCTGGATCTTCAAGACGGGTTACAAGCTTAAAAACTAAGGCTTGTCACCGTGTGTTGCCAACCATTCAGTCAGCACAGCAGTCCCTTGTAAAAAATCATCAATTGACATCGCCTCATCTGGATGATGACTGCCGTTTGGGTTACGAATAAAGATAAATCCAAACGGTATCCCGGCCGCGTGAAAGGCAGCCGAATCATGTGAAGCGGGACTAGGCAAATCGCAGACAGCAAACTCCAAGCGGGCTGCACACTCGCGCAGTTGTTGGGTGATTGCAAGATCTGCTTTCGCGACCTTCGCTGAGGCTCGTACGCCAAAATCAAAGCTTACGCCGCGCTTTTTTTCGATTTGACGAACAATCGACATAAATTCGTGCTCGAGCTCTGCAACGTCGGCATCGTCGTAGGCTCTGACGTCTAAACTAAACTGAAACTCACCCGGAACGATGGTGGTGCCATGACGTGCAGAATTCGTGTGAAACTCACCGAAAGTACAGGCCATTAGCCGCCCAGTGCTTTCCCACTGCTGCCACAACGCATCAAGCGCAACGGATACCTCTGCAGCAGCTACACCCGCATCATGGCGAAAACGGCGACCAAGCCCCACATGACCATACTCGCCAGTGACCTTCACTCGCGGAAATCTAAAGTGGCCAGGCACCCCGGTACCAATTGCAAGCGGATACCCCGTTAAGGCGAGGCTGGGGGCTTGCTCGATATGCAATTCTAAAAAAGCTTTTACGTTTTTTGGACTGAGGTACGCAACACCTTTTGCGACCGACTCGGGGTGTGCGCCCGCCTCATGCATATGTTGCTCAAGTGTGCGGCCGGTATCGATACGCCGCTGCTGTAAAGCACTTGCTGGCAAGGTCCCTAAGGCGCCACGACTGCCAACATAAGACACTTGAAACCAGATACTTTCTTCGGCCCTGATACCCATCACCACAACATCGCAGTTCAGCTTCAGACCCGCCTGCTGCATGGCCTGCACAGCGATCAGGCCGGCCATCACCCCAGCGGCACCATCGAAGTTACCACCGCCTAAGACTGAATCAAGATGCGAACCAATCACAAGCGCTGGCGCCTGGCGATCAAGTCCGGGCCAAACCATATAGGTGTTACGCATATGATCGTGCCTGATCTCTAAGCCTAGATCACGGGCGTGTTTCTCGACGAGTTCGTGCCCAAATTGCTCACCCTTGCCGTAGGTGTCACGCGTGACACCCCGGTTGACAGCATCGATGCTGCCCGCGCGCAAGTCATCGAAGAGTTTGCTAGCTTGGGGGTGTAAGGCGAGTACGTGGTTTTTAAGCGAAGTCATTTTTAGCGTCAAGAGATAATTTTTTCAAAGTCACTTTGATTGTAAAGCCTCAATGACTTGATAAGGTGGGTTCTCGCAATGCACAGGTCAAGCGCGTGGCGACGCTTATTTGAAACAATTGCTTTGCCATGACTTCACAACGATGATGATTTTTAAAGGCCTACAGGCCAGACAGAATCAACTGGGAGGCCTTTTCGGCGATCATAATGACAGGTGCGTTGGTATTGCCTGAAGTGACATTTGGCATGATGGATGCGTCAACCACTCTCAGCCCACCGATACCTCTCACCCGCAAATGAGAGTCCACAACCGCCTGAGCGTCTACTCCCATCTTGCATGTCCCCACCGGGTGGTACATAGATTGAGCCTGCGCACGGATATAGTCAATTAACTGCTCATCAGAGACGTGTTGCGAGCCCGGCATCAGTTCGCCTCGATTGTGTTGCGCAAAAGGACTTTGTGAAAAAATCTTTCGAATTAAACGCAACCCCACTAACAAGGGAGTGATGTCACGCGGGTCGGTCAAATAATTTGCCTGCATCCGTGGCGCATCGTAAGGGTTTGCAGAGCGCAAGGCTATCGAACCAACAGAAAAGGGCTGTAACACCCCGCAAGACGCCGTTACCGCTGGTGCCTGATCTGCTTTAAACATTCCGGCCGACGAATACATACTAAACGGCCTCATTTGGATTTGTAGATCGACCTTGTCATTGTTTGCACCCGAACGCGCAAACAGGGCGACCTGCGCCGCTGCTGAATTTAATAGCCCACGCCGTGTAAACAAATACTTCAGTACGTCGGGCAGCATTCTGATCGGGCTCGCGATTTTTTTGTTGATCGAGTAGATAGGATCAACACTTGCGAGGTAATGCACGTAAACGTGATCTTGAAGATTCAGCCCCACGCCAGGCAAGTCGTGAACTACAGGGATTCCAAGCGCTTGCAAGTTCTTTGCGTCACCTACCCCCGATAGCATTAGCAGCTGAGGAGAATTAATGACCCCAGCACTTAAGATAATGTCTTTGGCGTACGCAGTATGGCTCACGCCCTTCACGCTATATTTCACGCCAACCGCCTGCTTATCCTGAAAGAGGATTCGCTCGGTCATCGCCTGCACTTGCACTTTTAAATTTTCTCGGGCTCGAATTGGTTTTAAAAAAACTCTGGCGGTCGAGGCACGCACGCCGCGATCAATCATGAGCTGCACAAACCCCACGCCCTCTTGTACTGCACCATTGAAATCTAAATTGTGCGGCACACCAGCATTGATCGCGGCTTGCACAAAGGCTGACGAAGCCACATGAGGCTCATGTAAGGGCGAAACAACCAACTCGCCCGCTGCGCCATGCAACTGACTTTCACCTAGAAAATGTTTTTCAGTGCTCTTAAAGTGCGGCAGGACATCACTCCAACCCCAGCCGATATTGCCCGCCTCGCGCCAACCATCGTAATCGGCGGGCGTGCCGCGCATGTACACGTGCCCGTTAATTGAGCTGCTACCACCGAGAGTCTTGCCGCGAGGCCAAATAATCTGCCGGTTATTTAAACCGGGTTCTGGTTCAGACTGATAACCCCATGACACAACCGGGTCTGTCACCACGCGAGCCACACCGGCTGGAATCTTTAACCACGGGTTGCGATCTTCAGGGCCAGCCTCGAGTAATAAGACTCTAGTACTTGGGTCTTTCGACAAGCGATTTGCCAATACGCAGCCAGCCGAACCTGCACCTACGATAATAAAATCAAACCGCTCTACGTCTGCCATGTCTACGATCCGTCATCCTACTGTGCGGTCCAACCACCATCCACTTTCAAGCAAGTACCCGTCACCATTCGAGCGGCAGGGGATGCCAAATACGCTACAGCTGCCGCGATATCTTCGGTCTCAGCCAAATGACCTAGTGGAATCTTAGAAAATAAAAAGGCACGCTTCTCATCGGTATTCACCACTTGCCGAACCAAAGGCGTATCCACAAACGTCGGGGCTACGCTATTGACTCGAATATTATGCTCGGCAAGTTCAATCGCCATCGCCTTCGTTAACCCTTCAATCGCATGTTTGGTTGTGCAATAGACTGTTCGATTTGGTGAGCCAATATGCCCCATCTGTGAAGAAATGTGAATCACCGACCCACCCTTCTTGGCGCGATCAGGATCCTGCAACATCTTTTTAACCGCAGCTTGCGCGGCAATAAAACACGAACGAATATTCAAATTGAGTAAATGATCAAGGTGCTCATCCGATACTTCGATCATTGGCTCTGGAATATTGGTGCCCGCATTGTTGACCAAAATATCTAGGCGCGGCAATTCGTCGATAATCGCTCTGAGCGCTTTCGCGTCAATCACATCACATTGCCGAATCGACGCCCGACCGCCCGCCTCAGCGATCTGTTGGGCAACCGTTTGAAGTTCGCTTAGCGTACGCGACAGCAATACCACCTCAGCACCCGCCTCAGCCAAATAGCGAGCGATGGTGGCGCCAATTCCACGACCGGCTCCGGTAACAAGGGCAATCTGTCCATCTAAACGCAAACTTTCAAATAAGCTCATTAGTCACTCTTTCTTGGGTTGACGTGCACATAAATCTTGAGACTCACACACTCACTCACTCACACTCACTCACACTCACTCACCTCACCTCAGTTCAATTCAGTTCAGTTCAGTTCAGTTCAGTTCAGTTCAGTTCAATTTAGTTCAGTTCAGTTTTGATATAGCAGACGTGGCAACCAAAGCGAAATGCTCGGAAAGCCGATAATCATCGCCAACGCCACGACCTGAATCACCATAAACTGCGCCATCCCGCGAAAGATCAAGGCTAGATTCCAGGCAGGCATCACGGTTTTGAGGTAATAGGCCGACATCGCCACCGGCGGGCTCAAAAAGGCCGTTTGCAGGTTAACTGCTAAGGTCGCGCCGAACCACAACATCAGTTCGCCCTTTGATAAGCCAACGTCAAGCTTTTGAATCACCGGGATAAATATCGGCACAAAGACCAAAATAATGACCGGCCATTCAAACGGCCAGCCCAACAAAAAGACAATAAACATCACCAGCAAAAACTTGCCCATACCGGGCAGCGGTAAATCATTCAAAAGTGTTTCGATCAAACCGGCCGAACCGAGTTGAACAAATACTGCCCCGAAAATATTAGAGGCCATCACCAACAACAACACCATCGCTGAGGTCAAGAGTGTGCTACGGGCTGTACCTTTGATAGCTGGTATTGTCAATTTACCGTACAAGGCAGACAGAATCATCGAACCCAGCGCGCCGCATGCTGCGGCTTCGGTAGCAGTCGCCAAACCCGTCAAAATGGTGCCTAGCGTTGAGCCAATTAACAGCAATAAAGGCAAAATGCTAACGACTACCTCTTTAAACAATTTAAAGTTGTAGCCCATGCGCTCTTCTTTCGGCAGCGGCGGACCAAGCTTAGGATTAAGAAAACTGCGAATCAAGCAGTAAGCAATATAAAGAAATGCCAACAAAAATCCGGGACCAAACGCGGCCGCGTAGAGCTTATTCACAGGCACGCCAAGCACCGGACCCATCACCAATAACATCACACTCGGAGGGATTAAGATTCCAAGTGTGCCGCCAGCAGCAATTGCACCAGCAGACATCTCCGCATCGTAGCCGGCTCTCATCATCATGCCGCCGGCCATAATCCCTAGCACGCTCACTGCCGCACCCACAATGCCAGTGGCCATCGCAAAAAGCGTCGCCGTCAACAGCACCGCTAAGTAAAGCGAACCACGTAACGGCGCAAACAGTTGCCTGAACGTGGCGAAGAGTCGGTCCATCAGACCTGCCTGCTCACACATGTAGCCCATAAAGATGAACATCGGCACGGCCGGCACAATGTCATCTTTCATGGACCCCCACACTTGCAGATAGGTCAGATAAAACGTGCGATCAACACCCAATCCAATTGCACCAAAAACGATGGCAATAAAGAGAAGCGTAAAGGAAATTGAAAACCCAATGAAGATGACACTGACCATACAAAAGAGCATGATCAAGCCAAGTATTTCGTTAAAAGACATGACGATATCCTGTGGGGTATTTGGCTAGATTTCGACTTTTTCGTGACGCACTAATTCAGTGCCCTTGTCGACAGCCCATAGTGACTTTAGAAGTTCGGAAATACCTTGAATGAACAGTAAACCAAAGGCGACTGGTACCACCGCACGTAACGGCCAAATAATCGGCTGCCAAAGACCAAGGTTAGATTTTTCGTTAATTTGAAATGACTTAATGACATCATCAATCGAGATCCAGACCAACAACCCCATCACCGGCAAAAACAAAACGGTGTAAGTGATCAAGTCGATCCAACCCTTTTTTGAAATTGAAAACTTGTCCCATAAAATATCCGTGCGAATATGGGCACCGTTTAACAGCGCAAACGCCGAACCCAGCATAAACAACGAACCATTCGACATGAACGTCACATCACCTGCCCAAGAGGTAGGGGCTTTGAAGAAATAACGCAAAATCACTTCGGCTACACTACTAAAAATCAACGGTACTAACAAAAACATCGTTAGGTACCCACTATATTGCGTAAAACGATCGATCTTACGAATCGCAGGGATTGCATATCCCCAGAACGACTTTGGTTCGATGTTTTCAAGGCCAACTTGGGTGTCGGTACTCATGTGTCTACTCCTGATTTTCTTGTCATAGCTTCTGCAAAATGAACTGACAGCACGACAAGGATTTGTCGTGCTGTCAGTGCTTAAACAGAACTCTTATTTTTTAGGAGGGAAGTAATAATTGGCGGTGAACTCATAGGGTGAACTATTAATCACGCGCGAAGGTACCACCTCAGACGCATACTTATACAACGAGTCATAGACCTTTTTGAAGGTCGCACTTTTTGCCACTTCTTCTTTTGCAATCGCGTCCCAAGTTTGTAAGGTTTTCAACAGAATATCGGGCGGCGTCGTATGAATCGTCACACCAAATTTCTCTTTCATCTCTTTCATGGCAGATGCGTTCAAACGATTTCTTTCCATTTCGGATTTGATCGTCGCTTCAATTGATGCAGAATAAATGATCGCTTTGATGTCGGCTGGTAAGGCTTTCCAAACATCTGCATTAATCAAAATTTCTAAGACCGTTGCTGGCTCGTGTGTCGACTGGGCATAAAAGTTCTTTAACACCGTTTGAAAGCCGATCGAAATATCGCCTGCAGGGCCAGTCCACTCTGCGCACTCGATCACGCCACGCTCAAGAGCTGGAATAATTTCGCCGCCGGGCAAGTTCACAGCCGCAACGCCAGCACGACCATACAGCTCGGCGGTGATGCCAGTTTGACGGCATTTTTTACCTTTTAAATCTTCCCAGCTATTGATTGGAGTTTTAAACCAGCCTAAGGCTTGTTGCGCAACGGACGTCAGCGGAATCGGCACCACATTCGCTTTCAAATCTTTCTGATAGAAATCGGTGTAAAGCGCGAGGCCATCGGCTTCGTAGATCCAGCCAAGATAGTCCATCATATCCATGCCAAACGGGCCGCCAGGTGCAGGGCCAAACAACGTTGCAGCACGGTTTTTACCGACCCAATAGGCCGCAGCAGTGTGACCGCCGTCAACCACTTTACGGCTGACCGCATCAAGAATTTCGAAAGGAGGCACAACCGCACCTGGGGGCAAGATTTCAACAACCAAACGCCCACCAGCCATTGCGTTAACCTGCTTGGCCCAATACACAGAATTGAGATAGATCAGACTTGAGGGCGGAAACCCAGATTGAATCCGTAGTTTTGTTTGAGCTTGCGACTCAGACGAAAAGAGGACCGAGGATAAAAATAATGTTGCGATGGCTAAAGAAAAAAATCGGTAAAGCTTCATGCGTGTCTCCTGATGATCGGTCTACGAGTCAACGCCTAAGCCATCAAAAGATGACTCGTGCGAATGATTGTTTTTTTTGAATCAAACAGCAACTAGCTTTTTTATTTACAACGGTTCTTACTTTATTTTTTTATGATGATTGTCTCGCACTGCTGCACTAGCAAATTATTTTTCTTCTAGTAACTTTCATCATGCCTCCGAATAGCATTTGGATCGATAGGGGTTTACCCGAAAATTCACAAGCTGAATAATTGCGGCGGCGCAGCGATCTTATTTCCTTTCATTTCAGTTCATCTTTACTTGAATTTCATTTCAGTTCATCTTCAGTTCAGTTCAGTTTTATTTTCACTTCATTTTTATTTCAACTCATCTTCAACTCATCTTCAACTCATCTTCAACTCATCTTCACTTCATCTGCACTTCACTTCAGTACACCAGGCCAGTTGAACAACGTAACTCTTAACCGACAAGCGTCGTAAACTCTGCCATCAAATTAGCCTTCTCTTCAAAGCCAAAGCCAGCAGCGTCTGAAACCTTCACCGTCCCCCGCTCAATCAACGTTTCATTGCCAAAGCCGCCCATCGGCTGAAAGATTCCTGGATAGACTTCGCAGCCGCCAAGCCCAAGTCCAGCCACCACATGCAAGCCCAGCAATTGACCGCTGTGGGGATAACAGAACTTTCGCTCAAAACCACGGCTTTCTAATTCAGTCAACATGCGCGCGTATTCAGTCACGCCGTAACACAGACCAGGATCCATTTGAAAAATATCAAGAGCTGGGCGAGCGCCCCCAAACAGCGCGAGATTTTTGACGTCTTGGCGTGAGAAAAGATTTTCACCGGTTGCGAGCGCACCTTTGTATTCTTTAGCGAGCAACGCATTCAGTTCATAATCGAGTGGGTCACCCGCCTCTTCATACCACAGTAAATCGTAGCCTTGCATTGCCTCACCGTAGGCAATTGCTTGCTGAAGGCTAAAGCGCCCATTGGCATCGACTGCAAGTTTTTTACCGGCGCCCGCAATCGTCAACGCTCGTTCAATACGCTGCATATCCTCAGCAAGCGTGGCGCCACCAATCTTCATTTTGAAGCGATCAAAGCCCAGATCACGATAGCTGCTCAACTCACTTTCTAGTCGGCCAGCTTGTTCGCCTGGATAGTAGTATCCCCCAGCTGCGTAAACAGAGACCTTGGGCGAATAATGTGTGCGACCAAAGTGGCGTGCAATCAGCGCACTAACAGGTTCGTCATTAAGCTTTGCATTCAAATCCCACACGGCCAACTCTAGCGCGCTGGCGGCGTGTGCGCGATCGCCATGACCACCAGGCTTTTCATTTTGCATCGCACAGAACAACACTTTTTCGGCACTGAGTTGCCCGTTATCTTGCAACAAGCTCTCGGGCTTGGCTGCTAACAGCCTAGGTGCCATACGCTGCGCGATGATGCCACTTTGCGCATAGCGACCGATCGAATTAAACGATAGGCCCATCACTGGTTTGCCGTTGCGAACCTGATCTGTCACCAACGCGACCAACGATACCGTGTGGGTCGAAAAATTAATGACTGCATTTGAAACGTTGCTTTTTAAAGGCACCGATTTTTCAAGAATGTTGGTGATTTTCAAGCGATACCTTCGTGCAATATTCAATAAGCCCGCCACGACGACCCAAACCCACTAATAGGGTTTAGGTCGCTATGACTCTTTACATCAAGAATACGCCCTTACCCGAGCTCTGCTTATCAAACAACTGATAAGCCTGTTCGGCCTCGCTTAGTTTCCAGCGATGCGTGAACAAACTGTCAACATCGATCTTGCGATCGGCGACGAAACGCGCGCAATCTGCCTGACCATTAGTAGAGAACGTCCAAGAACCAATCAGCGTCACTTGGCGGCGCAACATATCAGGGCTGACATCAAGCGACACCGTGCCACCTTCGCCTACAAAACACGCTTTGCCCCAAGTTCGTACGCTTTGCACGGCTTGTTTTCTGGCGTCTGAAGAAGACGAGGCGTCGAGCGTGGCGTGCGCCCCCAAGCCGTGAGTGAGTTGGCGAATCGCCGCGACAACATCGGTACCCTGGGGATTAATCACTTCGCTCGCACCAAAGGCTTTTGCGCGAGCAAGACGCTCAGGGCTCACATCCAAGGCGATCACGCGCGCACCCATTGCTGCGGCTAATTGTGTGGCCGACAAGCCAACGGGCCCTTGACCAAAAATCGCGATGGTCTGATCACCAGCTAAATCCAAGCGTTTTAAAGCCCCCCACGCCGTACCAGTCCCGCAGGCAATTGCCGCACCTGTCTCAAACGATAACTCGGGTGGCAGTTCAACGATCGTACTGGCTGGGCATTTCATGTAACTGGCATGGGCACCATTGCCGGTCGCACCATAAATTTCGGCGACGCCTTCGTCACATAACTGCATCCAGCCTGTTGAACAGTGGGGGCATGCGCCGCAACCGCGGTAGTGATGACACATTGCACGTTGGCCCAAATAGGCCTGTTTGGGGTTCACGTTCGAGCCCACAGCTACCACGATACCGCAGGGCTCATGCCCGCCGATGACCGGATCGGCTGCAGCAAAACCAAGGGCTTTAGTGGCTTCTCCGGGCGCGGCGCGATAGTACTTTAAGTCGCTACCGCACATACCCGAAGCTTTGATTTCAAGCACAACTTCGTTAGGCCCGGGTGTGGGGTCAGCGAACTCGCGCATTTCGATTTTTCTATCACCAACGAAGACGACGCCTTTCATGTTTGATCCTTTTTTTAATAGTTAAATTGTCTCTGCTAATTTTTGCTAGCACTCTTTTTACTGTTTTCTCAGGAAGAAAGCCCATAAACCATACTGATGCAACCTTTTCGATACCACCTGACTGCAAGCTTCAGTCATCGTACTTTTCAAAAGTGTGTTGGCTTGAAGGCAGGGAGTCATTCAACGCAAAATAAATGGATTCGCAGGCGCGCCTTCAGCGTACGAAATCCAAACGCTCTTGGTTTCGAGATACTGTTGAATCGAGGCCAAACCGCTTTCGCGCCCAAGCCCTGAGTGCTTCATGCCGCCAAAAGGCATCATGTAGCTCACCGCGCGATAAGTATTGACCCACACCGTACCAGCTTTAAGTGCCGACGACATCCTCATGGCGCGACCGATATCGCTTGTCCAGATGCCTGCAGCCAAGCCATAAATCGTATCGTTGGCCATCTGAATCGCGTGCGCCTCATCTTCAAAACCCATGATTGACAATACGGGGCCAAAGACTTCTTCGCGAGCGATACGCATGTTGGGATCAACATCCACAAAAATCGTTGGCTCAACAAACTGACCTCCAGGCAAAGCACTGTCAGTGGCTGGACCACCGCCCAGGATACAACGCGCGCCCTCTGCCTTGGCAATGTCGATGTAATCCAGAATTTTTTTATACTGACCAGGTGTGGTCACGGGGCCAATGTTGGTATCGGGCGACATCGGGTCACCCTTACGCGCCGAAGCCCCTAGGGCCGCAACCTTTTTAGTGAACTCTTCGCGAATCGAGTTTTGCACCAACAAGCGCGAACCCGCGATACAGGTTTGACCCGTTGCAGCAAAGATCCCCGAGATCACACCTGCGGCAGCTTTATCTAAATCACAATCGGCAAAAACAATATTGGGCGATTTACCACCAAGCTCAAGCGAGACTCGTTTCATTGACTGTGCAGCTTGAGCATAAATTTTTGCGCCGGTCACATCAGAACCAGTAAAGGTAATTTTGGCGACCTGCGGGTGATCGACTAAAGCAGAGCCCGCCTCAGCCCCATAGCCAGTGACCACGTTAAACACGCCATCCGGAAACCCAGCTTCTTTTGTCAACGCTGCATACTCTAGCGTTGAGACCGAAGCAAACTCTGAAGGCTTGATCACGACCGCGCACCCTGCAGCGATGGCGGCGGCGCATTTCCAGGCGATGAATAATAAAGGCGAATTCCAGGCCGTTAACACCCCCACCACCCCAACCGCCTCATAGCGCGTAAAGGCAAACATATCGGGCTTATCGATTGGCATCACCGCGCCTTCGATCTTATCGGCTAAGCCGCCGTAATAGCGGAACCATTCGGGGTGATAGTTCACCTGGCCACGCATCTCAGCCATGAGTTTGCCGTTATCACGCACTTCGATTTCTGCCAAGCGTTCAGCATGTTTGGTCACTAAATCGGCCAAACGAACCATCAGTTTGCCGCGCTCGGTTGCGGTCATTTTTGACCAAGGGCCTTCTCGCATCGCGCGCGCGGCTGCGGCGACAGCACGATCGACGTCTTGCGCGCAGCCTTGAGGGATTCGCGCCCAAGGCTTACCTTGATAAGGGTCAATGCTATCGATCCATTTCTTACCGATGGGCTCAACGTATTGACCATCAATGTAATGATTGTAGGTTTTCATCTGCGTGTCTCTTCTCTCATCTTTCTGTTGCAAAGAAATCGTTATCTTGCCTGTCGACTACCTCTAACTACGCGTTCGCACGAACAGGGATCAGTCTCCGGTCATACACTGCATTCATGCGCTTCATCCTTCAAACTTTAGAGCACTTCGCACTCAGCCTTTATGCTGACTTCGCTATTGCAGCAAAGTATTCACATCCTGAGCAATCGTTGTCAGCGCTCGATCGGCGGCTTCAACAATATTGTAAAGACGGATAAAACCGTGAGGTAGGCCCGCCATGCGTCTGGTGATCACTGGTACACCTGCTGAAATTAATTTCTTGGCATACACCTCGCCATCATCGCGCAAGACGTCATACTCGGAGGTCAACACCACTGTGCGGGG
>CANCMG010000097.1 GCA_947378965.1 Alcaligenaceae bacterium
CGCCATCATGTGCAGTGGTCTGGATAAGGCAATTCAATATATCTACGAACCACGCCGTCGCCCAGCCGAGAAAGTGCATCAACCGGTACTTGATGGCTTAGCCGAACAAATCACCGCGAGCCTGACCATGCTTGAGGCTCTTGCAGCCAGGGGCACCTTTCAGGGCGGCGCGCAAGCCAATCTCGCCGACATCACCGTGGCTGTCGGTTGGTTCTTTTTGCATAAAGGCTTGCCACAGATTGCCGTTGCCAGTCAGTTTCCGAACTTGGTTGCGCTTTCGGCTCGGTGTGAAACCCTGCCAGCGTTTCAAGCTTGCCAGCTTGAAGGGTGAAATCTAAAATATTTCACGGCTGGTGGATGGTGGCGGGCTGCATGATCGTAGCCGTTGTGGCTTGGTCGTTTGCACTGTATGGGCCAAGCGTTTATATCAGCATGCTCAGCCGCGATCATCAATGGTCAATCGGGGTGATCTCTTCGGCGCTCACCCTGTCGTTTTTAGTCAATGCAAGCGTGCTTAGCGTTGTTGGCAGCACCATCGCAAAATATGGCCCGCGACCAGTGATGGCCACGGGTGCCGCAATCATGGCGTTAGGGCTTGGCTGTCTGGGTCAAGTCACCAAGCTGTGGCACGTCTATGCCGCCTTTGCGTGCGTGGGCTTGGGCTGGTCGTGCCTGTCAACGACATCAATCACCGCAACGCTGGCCCCGTGGTTTGATAAACACCAAGGCCGGGCCGTGTCGACTGCGATGCTGGGTGCCAGTATCGGCGGCATCGTCGGCGTACCACTATTGCTTACGCTAATCGACTCACTCGGTTTTTCACTCGCGATGCTAGTGGTGGCCTTGATTCTGCTCACCACCGTTTGGCCCCTGAGCTTTTTTGTCATGCGGCATCGCCCGCAAGATCTGGGACTACAACCTGATGGTGCTCACGCCGAACATGCACGGCACAAGGCAGCCGAGCGGGTCTGGACGCGCACCGAGGCCTTACAAACGCGCGCCTTGCGCACCATCATGCTGGCCTTTGGCCTGGCACTGCTCGTACAAATTGGTTTTCTGACCCATCAGGTCGCGTTGCTGTTGCCTGCGATTGGTCAAGCCGCTACGGCACTGTGTGTGATGGCTGCTGCCATCCTTTCGTTTGGGGGCAGGCTTTTGCTTGCGCGCTTTTCTGACCGCTTGGATGTCAGGGTGATTGCTTGTGGCGTTCTGCTGCAGGCCACGGTTGGACTGGCCATCGCCAGTATTTTTTCGGATCAGGCCTGGGCGCTTGTGGTGGGGGTGTTGTCGTACGGGATGACCGCCGGCAATACAACAACCTTGCCGCCCGTGATCGTGCGCCGTGAATTCGGTGCCGTGTCCTTTGGCGCAGTATTTGGTATTGCCGCCATGCTGATACAGATCATGTCAGCCATGGGGCCTGCCTTTTTTGGCGTCTTGCACGACCTGAGCGGCAGCTATCAGTTACCACTCGGTTTGGCCGCCATGCTCAACGTGATTGCTGCGGTCGTGATTATGGCTGGACGCAAAAAATAACAAACTGCCTCACTTGACCAAGACGGTTAAGCAATATTCACGGGCCGAAGTTCTTGAGCCGTTCTTTAGCGAGAGACGCTGAAGTTCTCTATGTTCAGCAGATTTCGATCGCAAAATCTAACCAAATGAACGATCTTTCACCAGGGCATTTTAGAAACGATTGGATTCATCCCAGTCTTTTTAATGATGGGTGCAGCCTTGTCTGAGGCCAAAAACTCAATCAGCGCTTTTGCAGCCTTGACTTGTTGAGTCGTGCTCGTTATCCCTGCTGAAAAAGGTACTGTCTGTTGAACTTCGGCTGGGATCTCGCCCAGATAATCCAGACCCTCAATCGACAGCAATTCACTGACTTGTTGAAAGCCCAGCTCGGCCTCACCCCTCGCTACGACTGAGCCAACGCGCTCACTATAGATTTTTTTTGCGGTGGTTTTTAACTGCTCAGCTACGCCAAGTTTGACAAACAACTCGGTAGACAAATACGTACCACTCGCGCTCGCCGAATACGCAATCGACTTAGCTTGCAGCAATGTATTTTTCAGTGCAGCAACGGTACTGATGTCTGGCTTGGGTGCCCCTTTTTTCACGACGGCACCAATCGTGGAATTTGCCAAATCAACACGTGTGCCAGTCGCGACTGCGCCCTGTTTGATAAAACCTTCTAAGGCTGGGCCCGCCAAAATCAAGATGTCGAAGGTTTCGTTGCGGCCCAAGCGCGTGGGGATCGAATCAGGCGCGGTACCCATAGACGAACCAAAGGAAATTTTGACCGTATCGGTAGATTGCTTTTCGTACAAAGGCACAAGCTCTTGAAACGCCGTAGCAAAAGCACCCGAGGTGATCACGTGGATTTCAACGGCGTAAGCGCTAACGCTTAGGCCAACGCTTAGCGCAAATGCAAGAAAGCTGCGTTGTAAGTGGCGCAAGGGCTTCATACGGTGACTCCTGGTGTGTCGACATGTTTTGTCGCTTTGAACGCACGATACTCAATCTATCGACATCTGACAAATATGGCGCTTTTACTTCAAATTCAGTGACTGATACAACTCAGGGAAAACACAATTCAGTCACTCACACAAATCAGGGAAAGCACTAGTGGTATTTGGCTGCTATAGCCATGAAAATCAGCCTGACTCGGCGCTGACAGACGGGCTACGCCAAGTGTTTTTAAACCGTCATGCTTGCATGAACCTTAGCTCACACCCAAAAAATGTGTCCCGGAGACCTTCTTGAAAACGCCTTCCTCTATTAAAAACTTTGAAGTGATTACCATCGGCATGATTGCGGCTTCAGTTGCCGCGTTTATTTATCAAAATTCAACCACAAAGCTGTTTGGTCCAACCGCACCGGTATATGTCGCGACTGCAGTAATCATGAATTTATTTCTCATTTACACAATTACACGAGCAAAAAGTATTGTGTCTAGAATGTTTTTTGCCATCGCAACCGGCTTAGGCATTGCCTTTTCTCTCACATCATTATTTGGCATTTCACCTCTTCAACTTAAGGTCGATGCCGGTGTCGCCGCTTTTCTTTATATCTATTTGATTGTGGCGTTTTCGTCACTGTACTTATTGTTTTCGCCGGCAAGCACAAAATGGTTGCAAGACGAAGCCCCTGTCGAGGCCGATTAACTCGATTGATTTTGTTCGTACCAGCCCTTAGACTGATTGACGACCCTAACCACCAAGAGCATCAAAGGGACTTCAATCAGTACCCCAACTACCGTGGCAAGCGCGGCCCCAGACTGAAAGCCAAACAGACTGATCGCCGCCGCCACGGCTAGTTCAAAAAAGTTAGACGCGCCAATGAGCGCCGACGGGCAAGCCACGCTATGTTTTTCGCCTAACTTTCTGTTTAACCAGTAGGCCAGTGCAGAATTGAAGACCACTTGTATACATATTGGCACTGCCAACAGCGCGATCACCAATGGCTGTTTCAGCATGGCGTCGCCCTGAAAGGCAAAGAGCAGCACCAGCATCAACAATAAGGCGGCCATCGACCAGGGCCCAATCGCTTGCATCGCTGCCTCAAACGCTTGGGCACCCTTTGTTAATAAGTGTTTGCGCCAAAGTTGCGCCAACACCAAGGGCACAACGATATACAACACCACAGAGGCCAGTAAGGTTGCCCAGGGCACCGTAATCGCTGAGAGCCCCAACAACAAGGCGACCAACGGAGCAAACGCCACAAGCATGATCCCATCATTGAGCGCAACTTGCGACAGGGTGAATAACGGATCGCCGCCGGTGAGTCGACTCCAGACAAAGACCATCGCCGTGCAGGGTGCTGCAGCCAACAAAATCAGCCCTGCAATATAGCTATCGATTTGCTCTGCAGGCAAAAACTCAGAAAACAGATGGCGAATAAATAACCATGCGAGCAACGCCATCGAAAAAGGCTTGACTAGCCAATTCACAAACAGTGTGACGCCGATACCGCGCAAGTGGTTGCGCACTTGGTGGAGCGTCGAAAAATCAATCTTAACTAGCATGGGGATAATCATCACCCAAATCAATAGGCCGACTGGTACGTTGACTTGCGCGATTTCAATGCGACCTAAGGTCTGAAACACTGCGGGGGCAAACTGCCCGAGCGCAATCCCCACCACAATGCAAAGAAACACCCAAAGGGTTAAAAAACGTTCAAAGAGATTCATGGCTTTGCGCTCGCGCGCACCGTTGGAAGCAAAAGGGTAATTAGCCAGCACACCACCAACATCACGGCTGACCCAAGTAAGGCATACAGTAACCCACCCCACTGATACAACAACCCCGAAAGCAAGGTGCCAAGCAAACGCCCAAACGCGTTCGCAGCATAATAAAAGCCAACGTCTTCAGCGGCCTTTTCAGAGCCGGCATAGGCCAAAATTAAATAAGAATGCACCGAAGAGTTCACAGCAAAGGCAAAGCCAAACACACCCAACCCGCCCACTACCACCCACTCTAAATGTGGCACGTTGAACCAGACAGCCAGCACAAGCCCAACCGGCACAAGGGCCAACAGCAGCGACCACAGCCTTGCCGCAGGCACCTCTGTGGTTAAGCCATCAATGCTACGACGCACTAGCGAAGGCGCGATTGCCTGAACCAAGCCATACCCAATTGTCCATAAGGCTAAAAATCCACCGACCATGGTGAAGGTCCAGCCCGAGGCGTATAAAAATACCGGTACACCCACCACAAACCAAACATCGCGCGCACCGAACAGTGCCACGCGCGCCGCTGCCAACAGATTAATCGCACGACTTTTGGCAAATAATTCTTTGGCTGACTTAGAGGCTTTGCTTTTACCCATCAGGGGCGGCAAACTCAGCACGACGGCCACAAAGATAACCGCGAGCAAGGCCGCCATGGCCCACAGCGCACCGCGAAAACCCAACAGATCTAGCAACAGCCCGCCAATAAAAAAACCGACCCCCTTCATGGCGTTTTTGCTACCGGTAAACCAAGCCACCCATTTAAATAACTGACCACTGGCCTGGCCTGCGGTGATTTTGATCGCTGACTTACTCGCAGTTTTAGTCAAGTCTTTTGCGACACCGCACACACCTTGCGCCCCGACGACCCACGCCACTGACATCGCCGCTGTCCAGTCAGGCGACAAAAACGATAACAATAAGAACCCTAGAATTTGCGTCGACAACCCAACCGTCAACATGCGCGTAATGCCGTAGCGCGTGGCAAGCCAACCACCAATCAGGTTCGCCAGCACCCCAGCCGCTTCGTACAACAAAAATAAAAACGCCAGCGTAAATGGCGAATAGCCTAAGCGATAAAAGTGCAATAACACCAGCATACGTAAGGCGCCGTCGGTCAGCGTAAAGCACCAATAGGCTGCGGTGACGATGCCGTAGTTTCGCGCAGCGGCGGTCTTAGTGGGCGCGGCATGAGCGTCCGCGGTATCGACTGATACGGTATTGCTTGATTCGGTGTTACTTGAGGTCTTGCTCACTCGAGTCATCCGCGCCTAGATCCCTTGCTGTTGCATATGGCAGGCCAAATCCACCATACGGCAGGCGTAACCCATTTCGTTGTCATACCACGCATAGACCTTGAGCATCGTACCGGCGGTCACCATGGTGGATAAGGCATCAACAATTGAGCTGCGCGTGTCGCGTGCATAATCGGCGCTGACCAAGGGGCGGGTTTCGTAACCCAGGATGCCTGCCAACGCACCTTGAGCGGCTTGGGCAAACAACTCGTTGACTTCTTGCGCCGTGGTTTCACGCTGCAATTCAAATACGCAGTCAGTTAACGAGGCATTCAACACCGGTGCACGCACTGCATGGCCGTTTAACTTGCCTTTGAGTTCTGGATAGATCAGCGCGATCGCCGTTGCACTGCCGGTTGTGGTGGGTGCCAAACTCAACATCGCGCTGCGGGCACGACGCAGATCTTTATGTGGTGCATCAACCATCAAGTTGGTATTGGTCGGATCATGAATCGTCGTGATCTGACCATGCTTAATGCCGATCGATTCGTGGATCACTTTCACGACGGGCGCTAAGCAGTTAGTGGTGCACGAGGCGGCAGTCACGATGGGGTGTTGGGCTGGGTCGTACAAGTGTTCGTTGACACCTACGACAACGTTTAAGACATTACCGACTTTGACTGGCGCTGCGACGATGACGCGCTTGGCCCCACGATCAAGATGCCCTTGTATAGTTTCGGGGGTTAAAAATTTACCGGTACATTCAAGCACAAGTTCAACGCCAAGATCGCCCCAAGGGATTTCAGCCGCCGTGGCGTGAGACGAAAACGACAGTTCTTTGTCATTGATGCGTATCGCGTGTTCATTCTCAGCTTGAATATCGGCACGCCAGCGGCCTTGCACGCTATCGAACTCAAGCAAATGTGCGGTGGCTAGCGCGCCACCTTTCAGCTCATTTAAATGCACAACCTCAAGCCGGTTACCCGCACGCGGATCATCGCTCTGCCGCTCGGCGGCGCCCATCGCTGCCCTCAGCGCCAAGCGCCCGATTCGTCCAAGGCCATTGATGCCGACTTTCATGTTGGTTCCTAGTTGTAGCCTGAAGGTAAAACACTTATGGGTTTAAGTGTAAAGGACTGGTATGACGTTTTGCTTACGCGAGTTTTGCAATGAACGCCAAGACATCACCCTGACTAGGTGCGCTCAAAGGCAAATTATCTACATTTTACAAAATATGACTAGGGTTTGTGGCCGCAGTGGTATGGTATGCCTTGTTTGGATCACTCTTAAGTTTTGACCATTATGACCACCTCACAGCAAAACGGGGCTGACGAATTCATCGCGCAACGAATGTCCTTCCCTCCCGAGGTAAATCTCTTTGGCACGCTAAGTCACAGCGTGCTCTTCGAGGATGATATGGTTGCGCCACTCGACGAGGTCTGGAATGCAAACCGAAACTGAACAAGATAAGCGCCTAACCGAACTCG
Organism: Alcaligenaceae bacterium; assembly: GCA_947378965.1. Lineage (GTDB taxonomy): Bacteria > Pseudomonadota > Gammaproteobacteria > Burkholderiales > Burkholderiaceae_B > Zwartia. The sequence goes on from CANCMG010000097.1 coordinate 6,954, forward strand.
AAATCAAAGTCGGTTTAGCCGACGATTTAATCGATCAACTGAACCAGACGCTTTTTAGGCAACAACAGCAAATTGAGTTTTTAGCCAAAGAGCTTGCTAGCCTGCGGCAGCAGATGCCCCAAGAGCGCAGCACACAGTTACCCAGCCTACTCGACGAATTGCCGCCGCACTATTGAAAACGCGAGTACCTTTGCCCGCTCGGGCAGGTCGCCTCATTGACCACAGTGCTCTTCGAGATACAAGCAGAAAACATGCAGGTCGTCTCACCCGATGCCAGTCAGTCAGCCAAGCAGTTGGCGCGTCGCTAGGTTCTTATCCATCACTGTTTTAAACAAGGCGCTTTGAAGCCAACCCTCAAGCCAAGTACGGGTCGCTGGCCACAAACCTTGCGCAAACCAGGCAGCATCCACCGCGGCAAATTGCCGCACAAACGGAAAAATCGCAACATCACTTAAACAAGCCGTTTGCCCACCAAGATAAGGTGTTGCGGTCAAGCGCTGTTCAAGCTCAACGATTAAACAAACCAACGCCTGCTTGCGATAATACTCAGCATCAAACTCTGGATAGCGCTCGGCATATTTATAGCGATCCAGCCAGTGTTTAAAGTCAGAGTCATTGCACTGAACCAGTTTCAACTGCTCAGGCTGATCTGCCTGCAGCAACCACCCCTGCGGGTCATGCTGCTCAAGCGCCCAACGCATGATCGCCAGACTCTCGTCTAACACTAAACCATCTGCACAATGCAGCACCGGCACCGTACCTTTTGGCGATGCAGCCAGCAGCGCTACTGGCTTGTCGCGCAAGCTGATATCCTTTAAATCAACCTGTACACCCGCACACCACAACGCCATGCGCGCACGCATCGCGTACGGGCAGCGACGATATGAATACAAAAGTGGTTTAGCGGTTGCTTGCATGAGGGATTATTCAATGTAGACGAATACGATTTTAGCTTCGGGCACCCATATCCAAAGCCAGACGTCTCAACTCTTTCGGGTCGTTCTGACAAACTCTTGCGCAAGCGCTGCAATAGGAAGACCAACTAAAGCAACACTCACGGCCCAGTGCGACTGAATGTGCGACGTATATACCGCAGCTGAAATACACGATATCCCTAGTCCGCACCCTATCCAATGGCCGCGACACTTTTCTTTGATAGTCGCGTGCAAAATACTATTTTCGTGTTTTAGACGATGTTCGTGTTCTTGCTCAACTAATCGCATGATGCGCTCAGCGCCGTTAGGGATAATATCGTTGAACTGTAGCAGCGCCCCCGGTGGTGGCAGAGGGCCACTCCAGTTTGCTGAGACAACGCGAGTCGATTGACTTTTAATTTTTTAACTTATCGTTTTATTTGCGACCTTGCCGCGTTCGCGTTCAAGGACTAGCGCAAAATCGCGTCCGACGCGGCCAACGTCACCTCGCAGTCTTTCAAGATCAGACCCTTTTAATTGAGGGTAGTCACTCGATCCCATTAGCGTCGCGGGTGCCGCGAGGGCCAGCGCAATATTTGAAAAAAAAGTTCTGTAGCGAGACATTCTGCGGCTCCGGAGTAGCACCGAATTTTAGCGCAAAGACAATTTCGAAACAGATACAAAATGTAACCGTTCTCAGGAAGTTAAGCGCTCAATCCAACCTCAACCGATACGCCTTCGCCGCAGTGCCAAAGAACAAAGCCTGCTTGTCTGCAGCTGAATACTTTGCGGCGGTGCGTTTGAAGGCGTTCCAGATCACATGGTAGTCAACCGAGGCACGATCGGGCGGAAAATTGCTTTCAAACATACAACGCTGTGCACCAAACGCTTCGATACAGGCATCAAACAACGGACCCCAGGCTGCGGCGAGTTGGGTCGAATCAGCAGGCTTAGAGAGGCTTTCAAAACCAAAACCCAAATAAGGCATACCTAAGCCACCCAGTTTGACGTAGACGTTGGGGCACTTTGCCAATTCAGTCATCATCGTGCGCCACGTGTCGGTCGCCTCTTTTTCTTTTGCAAGATATGTACACGTCTTGGCGAGCAGCCCACCGATGTGATTCAAGATAATTGTCGTATCGGGGTAGGTGCGAGCCAGATCGATCACCTCAGGGATCTGATGGTGATAAATCATCGCATCAAAACTTAGATTACGCGGCCCGAGCTCAGCAAAGCCTTTACGAAAATCTGGGTCTGACATCAGCTTGGGCGGGATCAGATAACGGCCGTTATTCAGTTGCTCGTCCGCATCCCATTTGGTAATTAAACGAATGCCTTTAAAGCGCCCGCCTGCCGCGGCAATTTGCGCATCGAGTAGTTTGCCGATTTCGGTGCCATAGGTCAGGTCAGCCGAGCCCACAATGCCCGCACACACTTGCGTCTTGCCATACACCTGGCTCGCTGCAATCGCCGCGATGCCATTGGCAAATTCGACTTCGCCTAAGCGCTCCATCATCTCGGGGCCTGTCTTGCGATAAAACGCACCACATTCAACAAATACCGAACCCACGATGTTGTGACCAGACTGCGCCTCGGCCATAAACTCTTGAAGCAAATACGTTTGACCATGGCGATCCCACAAATGATGATGGGGATCAATGATGGGCAACTCGGGCTCAATAATCGTTTCACGGTGCGAAGCCCGCCAGGCTGAGTTATCGGGCGACGCATGCACAGCAATTGGGGTCCCATCCGGATTTGTGGTAGGGCGCAATTTTAATTTTGATGGCATTTGTCTCTCTCTTTTTTGTGTAACGCTCTGGTTGATCTAAAGCAGCGCAGTATTTACGGACTGTCGCCTTGCATGCACTAACTGCCGAGGTCATCGCTGAACGACTCTCTACCCGCACCGCCTGCTACACAGGTGCTCACCACGCCAGTTCTTGCTGGCGCTGCAAACAGCGGATTCTGATCGCCCAATTTATCAGAGAAGTGACCTCCTGCAAACACAGGCACGTCACCGCTGCCGCAATTGGCGCGGCGAACCCTCAAGCAGCGCAATGGTGCGCTGCAGCGTCATGCTGGCTGTTATCCTACAAAAAATTCAATGTATCTCAAACAGGATTGAGCCCAACCATGAAAATCACCGCCATCGAAACCTCTGTGATCTCGATACCCTTCACCATGGATGGGCCACACAACCGCTTCGCTGGGCAACTTTGGGATCACCTTGAGATCTTGCTAGTGAAGGTCGAAACCGAAGACGGCTTGGTTGGTTGGGGCGAGGCCTTTGGTCATGCGGCCATCGCCTCAACCAAGGCAGCCATCGATTCAATCATTGCGCCACTGGTCCTTGGGTGCGATGCCACAGATATCAATGGGCTCACGCGCTCGGTACTGCACGGCACGCATCTGCTGGGGCGCAACGGCTCGTTTGTCTATGGCTTTTCAGGTGTTGAGATCGCGCTTTGGGACTTGGCTGGCAAGCGTGCCAAGCAACCGGTCTGGCAATTGCTAGGCGGGCCCGCTCGCAAAGAACTGGATACTTATGCCAGTTTGCTTTGCTACACCGACCCAGCGCTCGTCGCCAAAAATGTGTCTAAAGCAGCCAGCCAAGGCTATCGCTTTATTAAACTGCACGAGGTCACGCGCGAAGCGACGCTGGCGGCCATTCTGGCCCCCGGTGCCGAAAACGCCAAAATCATGCTTGATGTGAACTGTGCCTGGCTACCCGTTAAAGCCCGTGAGATGGCACAGTCGCTGGCAAACGATGGCTTGCTTTGGCTAGAAGAACCTGTCTGGCCACCCGAAGACGTGCATAGTTTGGCCAGCGTGCGCGCCAAAGGTGTACCGATTGCCGCCGGCGAAAACGTCGCGGGCTTGTTTGGTTTTAAAACTCTGATTGATGCCAACGCCATCGACATTGCACAACCCAGTGTCACCAAAGTCGGTGGCATTGGCGAGATGGTCAAAGTCATTCATTATTGCCAAGCAAATGGTGTTGAGGTGTATCCACACTGCCCGTACTTTGGCCCAGGCTTGCTGGCCAGCTATCACGTTGCCTCGGCATTGATCGAGCGGCCGTTGATCGAAATTTTGTGGATCGAGATGGAGAATAACCCGTTTGATCCATGGGTACGCAGCGCAGGCGGCAAAGTGCAATTGCCGCAAGGACCGGGCTTGGGCGTTGACCCCGATCCAGCGATACTGAAACGGTATTTAAAGGGGGATGTCGTGCGGACGACCTGACCTTCGGGTCGTTCAGTGGACATCATCTTTCTTATATAAGGTCTAAGAACGATCTCGTGCATAAGGCCTAAGAACGATCTCGTGCATAACGCCTGAGATCGATCTCAGTCCCTCCCTCAACCCGAACAAACATATCCGGCGGATCACCAGCTGACACCTGCCATGGCTTTAACTGATCGTGAGCAAACCCGTCGCGCCAAGCGTAGCACCGGTGAGCAACAACCAAAACATATTGATCTTGGTGCGCGCGACAATCACTGTGGTCGCGGCTGTCAGTGCCCATAAGGGCCAATCTCGAGCCGCCTCGGTATTACCGGTTGCAAGCATCCAGCCCGACGCGATCAACAGTGCAATCACGATTGGGCCCATGCCCAACTTAAAGGCGCGCACAGCGATCAGTTCGCGGTTTTTATATACCCACTTGGCAGTCACAAAAATTAACATGCAACTCGGCAACAACATCCCCACCATACATAGCACTGCAGAAAACACCCCAACCAACAAGCCGCCTGCGTTAAAGCCAATGTTCCAGCCAAGTAACGCCACAAACAAAACATTGGGCCCAGGTGCAGCCTGTGCAATCACGACCGACGCACTAAACTGCGAGCTGGTTAACCAGTGCTGCTGCGTGACAAGATAATGATGAATCTCAGGTAGCAACACCAATGGCCCACCAATCGAGCTGACTGAAAATAAAAAGAAATGAGATAAAAGTTCGAACCAATCTGCCCACTGCATCACAACACTTAACGGCGCGTTCATGGCTTGCCCCGAAGCTTAAGAAAGGTCAACAGATACCCCAACCCACCTAAACCAAACATGACATAGACCAGACGCCAGTGCAACAAGGCAACGCCCGCAAAGCTTAAACAGGCCAGCACCACACATATCGGCACACCCAGCGGATTGGTTTTCAAGGCAGTCAAAAGCTTGAGCCCCGTGGCAATAAACAATCCTGCCGCCACCGCCCCCATACCACGCAAGGCATCGATCACATGAGGATCAGTGCCAAAACGCGCATAGGCCAAGGCCATCAAGGCGATCGTAAAGGAAGGTAAAAAAAACATACCAGCGACCGATACGATGGCGCCGCGCAAACCAAAATATCTCGACCCCACCATAATGCTTAAATTCAAGGCGGGCGGCCCAGGCATGGTGCGAGCAACAGCCCACTCTTCAACAAACTCGGCGCGTGTGAGCCATTTTTTGCGCTCGACTAATTCGCGCTCCATGTAGGCCAGCACACCGCCAAAACCTTGTATGGCCAACAGAGTAAAAGAAAAAAATAAGTCTTTTAGCGACTCAGGCTGTGGTCGCGCAGAAGGTGTTGTCATGTTGCAAGTGGCACGTTATACAAGAAAAAAGCTCGAAAACATTACGAGCTTAAAGGTCAGGTTGTGTGAATTTTTTAAAATCAGGTTACGTTGCTTTTTCAAGCTGAGTTTGCGTTGCTTTTTCGAACTCAGCTTGTATCGCTATTGTCACAACATTAACGATGTAGTTGTCTCATCAGGCCTGCTAGCTCAGACACTGAATGATTTTCAAACGAGAGCAAGAGCGCAAGGATCGCCTCGACCAGCTTGGGATCTTGCCCCTCAGCGTTGTGGCGAAACTTAGCGATAATATCTTCGTCTGAGGCTGGATTTTCAGGCTCTCCTTTTGCCAAAGGGACATCGACTTTATGTACGGCACCCGCTTTACTTTTGATCACCATCGAGGCGCCACGCTGACTAGGGTACGCCTTGGCCCAACCATCATCCAGTCTTGAAGTAATTCGCGAAGCCAAGCCTTGAATCTCGGGGTTTTTAACGACCGACGGCACATAACGATCTTCGCCAACGTCACCATAATAGGCCGCCATCGCCACCGAATACGCGATACTAAACTTGGCTCCCTCGGCGGTATCAGGCATCTCAGTTGTGCCACAAAAACTCACCGCCACTGGGTAGGTCGCTACATCGACGCTTTCAATATCGGCAAACGCTAACTTATGGTCTTTCATCACAGCTAACACACCGTCAGCAGCTGGGTGAATATGCCGGCAGGCCGCATGCAACTTAATATATTGATCAGCCAAATAAAAATGTTGGCCAAGGCCTTCAAACAGCGTCTCAAGATGAATCTCATCGGCCATTGCCTTGAAGAGGCCTTTTTCGCCCTCAAGTGCAGCGATCGGGCCATTTGCACCACGCTTGGCTAAATCAACCGACAGCACACCAGCCATCGCCGCTTTACCCGGATGCAAAGGCTTTACCATTGCACCTTCAACCAAGATTTGTAATAAACCAGCACCCTGCAAACTCGCAATACCCAACGCGCTTGTCAGCTGCGCTTGACTTAAATTAGCTAGCACGCCGCAAGCTGCTGCCGCCCCCAAGACACCCAGGGTACCAGTCGTATGAAACCCACGATTCAAGTGCGATGGGTTCATCGCCTTTGAAATGCGGTTAACGATGTCATACCCCAAGATCATCGATAACAAAAATGACTTGCCGTCCGCCTGCTGGGTCTCAGCGTAGGCTAACGCCGCAGGGATCACTGCGACACCCGCATGCACACCGCCAAAGCGATAGCCATCATCCATATCTAAGGCATGCGCGGTCACGCCGTTACCTAAAGCCGCGTGAATGGCGGGCACCTTCTCTTTGATACCAAACAGGGTGGCATCCTCAGTACCCCGTAAACTCGAAAGATAATCGATCATCATCCGCGGGAAATCCATCTTCAAGCCAGCAATCGACACGCCGATTAAATCGATGGTCAACAGCTTGGCTTTATGGACCACCTCTGGGGGTACGTCTTTAAACTGAGTCTTACAAAAAAGCTCAGAAAAAGTTTGCAAAATTGTTTGCTCTTTACTCATGTTTTGGCTCCATACTTAATTTTTTCTAGTTGACCTGAATGCGCCCCGTTCGCGCAACTTGTTTCCAGCGTTCGACCTCATGCTTCACATAATCGGCGGTTTGCTCTGGCGACAGTGTCGTGGGCTCAGCACCCTCTTTGGCGAACAAAGTCAGCATATCGGGTTCGGCACTCACGCTACGAATCGCCTCGTTTAGACTATTAACGACTTCGTCAGGTGTTTTGGCGGGTGCAAACACGACCCACCACACGTCAACCTCAAACCCGGGCAGCGTTTCGGCAATCGCAGCTACACCCGGAAAGAACTTTGAGCGCTCAAGTGACGTCACGCCAATTGGCCGCACCAGATCAGCCTTAAGTTGGCCACCCACCGAGGCGAGCGTAGTGATCATGTAATCAATATTGCCCCCAATCATGTTGGTGACGGCACCGTTAATCCCTTGGTACGGTACGTGCAATGCTTGGGTGTTTGAGAGCGACTTAAAGTGCTCGACACTCAATTGCCCAATCGAGCCCATACCAGCCGAACTGTAGTTGACCGCATTGTTTGTGTCTTTGGTAGCGGCGATCAGCTGTGCGATATTTTGATAAGGGGTCTTGTGACCCACGAGCAACACCATCGCCCCCTTTGCGACTAGGGCGACAGGTTTAAACGAAGTCACCGGATCAAAAGGCAGGTTAGAACGTACAGCTGCGTTGGTCGCAAACGAAGTCGAGATTAATAATAGGGTTGAGCCATCGGGTTCGGCGCGTGCAACCAGATCCGAACCGATGCTCCCGCCTGCACCGGGCTTGTTTTCGACCAGAATCGTATTAGACAGTTTGCTCGCTAACTTTTGAGCTAAAGCTCGGGCGTAAACATCATTGCTACCGCCCGGCGAGAACGGGACAACAAATTTGATGAGTTTAGGCAGTGCGCTTGATTGCACACTGATAATGGCCTTAGGCGCTGAACTTTGTTGAGCGCGAGCCGAGTGGAGTCCATTGAAACAGCAGGTCAGAGCAACTGCTAGCGTGATCGACCAGTGCTGCCACGTTCGTACGAAAGTCTTACTTGTCATGGCGTTTCGCGTCTGTCCAGTATTTTTGCATTTCAATAAACAAAAAAGATGCCGACCAGGTAATCAGAATCAAACCTGTTAACGCCTCAACGCCTGTCAGGTAGCGTACGTAGCCTTGTGCCACAAAATCCCCGTAGCCGACAGTCGTGAACGTAATAAAAGACAAATACACACAATCAAGAAAAAACCCGTGGCCCGCGGTGGCGCCGATGACGGTTCCCATGCCTTCGACTTTTAACGATAAAAAGTAACCTAAGGCGAACAACCAGATCTCAACCACATGGGTCACAAAAATCACAGCCACCCCGAAGAGCACCCTAAACCTAGAGGGGATATGCGCAATACTTGGGAGTTTTCGATCAAGCAAAAACAAAACCTCGTAGTGAATCAGGATCGCACCTGACACTAAGAGGGTATTTAAAATAAAGGCAAAGACCAGCAGCATGAGCTCATCTTACAAGATTCACGCCAAGGGCAGCGGTCGGTCATACGCAGTTGGCTGCCGACGCTCAGCGACCCTAACTCACTAACAACCGCCCACGTTAGGCCGCGCCGCCGTACCCGCCGCCGAGATTTAGTCAGACATATCTAAGGCGCAGTCTACCGCACGAGCATCAAGCAGCGTTACACACACCGCTGGATCAATCCCAACCAAGTACCCACGCCGGCCACCATTAATGCAAATGCGAGGCAGCGCAAGAATGCTGCGCTCGATGTAAACCGGCATTTTGCGACGCGTACCAAAGGGCGAGGTGCCACCCACCAAAAATCCACTATGTCGATTAGCAACCTCTGGCTTGCAAGGTGCAATGGCTTTGGCCCCAATTTGCCTGGCTAGATTTTTAGTGGATACCGTTTTGTTGCCATGCATCAAAACCACTAAGGGCTCGGCCGCTTCATTTTGCATAATCAAGGTCTTGACCACCGAAAACGGATCAAGCCCCAGCAGTTGCGCGCCGTGCTGGGCGCCGCCGTGCTCTAGATATTCGTAAGGGTGCTCAGTAAACACAACGCCGTGAGCCTTTAAAAAAGCCGTTGCAGGGGTTTCACTGACGTGTACTTTTTTTGCCATTTAGTGACTCTGCCCTGCGCTCAGCTTACTTAGGATTGGCGGCGCGCAACGCCTGCAACACGCGCTGCCCCGCACGCCCATCGGCCTTGACGCCAATGGACGTTTGAAACTCACTAATTGCCACGCGACTTTTTGCGCCGATCATGCCGTCGATCTCACCAATGTCATAGCCTCGGTCGGCTAAACGTTTCTGCACTTCGCGCCTCTCGGCGCGGCTCGTGCCTGGATCGTCTGTGGGCCAAGGTGTACTGAAACGCCCCGCCCCGCGAAGGCGGTCGGCCAAATGGGCGATTGATAAAGCATAAGACTCGGCAGCGTTATAACTGTAGATCGCATCAAAATTTCGAAACACGATGAAGGCGGGCCCAGAAGGGCCAGCAGGCAACAATAAGGCAGCCTGGGTGGTCTCGCTAGGTACCGCTTGGTCAGACTTGAGGGGCTTGATGCCTAACTTGGTAAATTGAGCTAAAGGCTGACGTGCGGTACGCCCCGATGGCCCCGCGTAGCCCTTGGGTACCTGCACCTCATAGCCCCAGTTTGCGCCACTCACCCA
>CANCMG010000098.1 GCA_947378965.1 Alcaligenaceae bacterium
GTGACCGATGCGGCCAAACTGTTTCGTGACAGCGCGATGGCTGGTGTGCGGCTGCGCGTTAACGATATGCACCGCGCCCCTGAGATCGCGCAAGCACTTGTCCCCCTATTGCCGAACACCGTGGCTGTGGCCGACTGGTCGCGCAACAATCGCACGTGGTTTGCCGCGGTTCAAACTGAAAAGCGCATGATGTTTTTGATTTTGGCGTTGATCGTGGCGGTGGCCGCGTTTAATCTTTTGTCCTCGCTCGTGATGGCCGTCAAAGACAAACAATCTGATATCGCCATTTTGCGCAGCTTTGGTTCAACGCCGGGCGAAATTGCCCGTATATTTTTAGTGCAAGGTGCCTTGATTGGTGTGATCGGCACGCTGTTAGGGGTGCTGGGTGGCTCGGCGATTGCCTTCAACATTGATGTCATCGTGCCTGCAATCGAACGCATGATGGGTGCCCAGTTCTTGCCGCGCGAAATCTATTTCATCAGCACCTTGCCGTCTGATCCGCGGCTGTCTGACATCACCAGTATCGGCATCACTTCATTGATTATGTCGTTGTTGGCCACGCTGTATCCAAGCTGGCGGGCCTCGCGTTTGCAACCCGCCGAGGTCTTGCGCCATGACTGATTTCGCTTTGCAAGCCTCGCACTTATCCAAACACTATGACGACGGTTTAACCCGCATCGATGTGCTGGTAGATGTCAGCATCGCGATTGCGCGCGGTGAAATGGTGGCGGTAGTGGGCGCCTCGGGTTCGGGCAAAAGCACGTTATTGCATGCTCTTGGCCTGTTGGATTTACCCAGTTCGGGCTCGATTATCGTGTCAGGTCAAGCCACTGACGGCCTGTCTGAAGCCCAACGTAGTCGCCTACGCAATCGTGCTTTGGGTTTTGTGTATCAGTTTCATCATTTGTTGCCTGAGTTTTCGGCTTTAGATAATGTGGCCATGCCGTTGATCGTGCGCCGCGAATCGCGACAGCAGGCTAGGGTCGAGGCGCAAAAGATGCTTGAGTTAGTGGGCTTGCAGGCAAGGGTGCAGCATTTTCCGGGGCAGTTATCGGGCGGCGAACGCCAGCGCGTGGCCTTGGCGCGCGCGTTGGTTGCCAAGCCTGCTTGTGTGTTGGCCGACGAACCCACTGGTAATCTGGATCGTCATACGGCACAACAAATGTTTGGCTTGCTTAAGCAAGTGAACGCCGAAGCAAAAACAGCCTTTTTGATTGTGACCCATGATCAAGAGCTAGCTGCCTTGGCTGATCGCCGCCTGTACATGGAGGCGGGACGCTTGGTAGATGCGACGTGACGCGCTGCGGTTTACGCGATGTTGTTTGACACGCATTGTCATCTAGACGCGGCCGAGTTCGACCACGATCGTGAGCAGGTGATTACACGTGCGCAAGCCGCTGGTGTACAAGTCATTGTCATCCCGGCAGTTGAAGTTGCTAACTTTGAAAGCGTACGTGTGCTGGCGCATTCATTTGCGCAAGGGTTTTACGCGCTTGGTATTCATCCAATGTATGTTGAGCGCGCTGCACCAGAGGCCTTAGAGCAACTGCGTGAAGCGTTGCTGCAGCATCGTGCTGATCCAAAGTTAATTGCGGTAGGTGAAATCGGACTCGATTTTTTTATCCCCGAAATTTCTCAGGGCGCACCGCGTGCTAAGCAAGAGCTGTTTTACGAAGCGCAATTAAAACTCGCGCTCGAATTTGATTTGCCTGTGCTGTTACACGTGCGACGCTCGCAAGACACCTTATTGAAATACTTGCGACGTCATCGCGTGCGTGGTGGGCTTGCACACGCCTTTAATGGCAGCATGCAACAAGCGCAGCAGTTTGTTGAGCTTGGCTTTGCGCTCGGTATTGGTGGGGCAATGACCTTTGAACGCGCCTTGCAGATCAGACGGTTGGCGACAGAGCTTGAGTTAAGTGCCTTAGTGCTTGAGACTGATGCACCAGATATCTCACCAGCCTGGCTAGCCAAGGGGGCTCGCAACGAGCCGCACGAAGTGCTGCAGATTGCGCATACGCTCGCTAGACTGCGTGGGTGCTCGGTGGAAGAGGTCGTGACACTGACTGCACAGACTGCACAAAGGGTGTTCCCGGGTTTGGAGATTGCTGCTCGTTAAGGTTTGGTTTGCAGCGAACTCTTTCTGGTCTCATTAATTGTGGAATGTTCTAGTCTTTGTGATCCCGACCTTCGATCATGTTCGAATGCGTGGAGTGTGCTGGGGGTGCGGCGGAAAAGTTGGACTGGTTTATACCGCAGTCAACGATCTGATTAAATTGCTCAATGGCAGTTGCAGTCAGCTATGTGACAATTCGACCCTACTTTGGTTGCGCTGACGTTTAAGCAACGGCAGCATCACACGTTTTGTGTGAGGTTCCATGGGACGACTTTGTGCGTTAGCGATTGTCTTAGGTGCGGTAGTGGTGCAGTGTTTGCCAAGGCTGCTTGGCGTTAAAGGCCTGTTTGCCGCAAGCCTTGGTGGTACCGTTTTTCTCGCGGTACTGCTTGCGCGACATCTGAATGTTTTGCAAAAACCGATTGTTGTCCTCAGAAATCTGCTGGCGCAAAACAAGACGCACGTCAAACTCGAGCGCGGCGCTCAACGACAGTTAGAATCGCGCTTGAACAGAGTCGTCGACTTGTTTTGGTTTGGCTTAGGGCGTGTGTCGTTAGTACTGGTGGCTTTGCTGTTTAGCCTCACTTGGGCAACCTGGCGGGCAGAGCAGCGCTTAAACGCCGTTCTGTCGCACGAGCACGAAAACGTCGTCACACGCCTAACATATCGGGTGACGTCTTTGCCCAACGATACGTCAGACAGTGTGCGCTTCGAGGCACAAGTGCTTGAACCGTTCAAAGCAGGGGTACCCAGCTCTTTGCAAGTCTCGTGGTTAAAGACTTCGACCATGCCTCAGGTGTTGCCCGGCCAAGTGTATCGAGCAGCGCTCGTGTTGCGTCGTCCGCATAGCAATCTTAATCCTCACGGTTTTGATTATGAGGGGCATCTTTTTGCAAAAAATATTCGAGCACTCGGGCGCGTGCGAGGGCTGCCGGTTTTATTGGCCGATGAACCCTACGCAAGCTTCTCGGTGAGCGTGGCACGCACCCGGCATGTCGTGCGTGAAGGGATGCGTCGGGTCACAGCAAACATGGCTTACGGTGCGGTGCTGATCGCGCTGGCCATCGGCGACCAGGATAGCGTCAAGCAAGAGCATTGGCAGATCTTCAACCTGACGGGGATTACTCACTTAGTATCGATCAGCGGCTCGCATGTGACGATGTTGGCTGCGGTCGGTGGGTGGTTCATGTTATTGATCATGAAGCGAGCGCGCTGGCGCGGGCACCTGCTGTGCGAACGCGTACCCGCCAGAGTGATTGCGACACTTGCGGCGATGCTAGTGGCCTGGTTGTATTGCTTATTAGCAGGTTGGGGTGTGCCGGCGCAACGCACCTTCTTTATGTTGGCCTGCGTAGCAGCGTCGATATTGATGCGTCACACCCTGTCGGCCTCGCGGGTGCTCGCTGCGGCCGCGGCCGTGGTGGTACTCGTTGACCCCTGGGCACCGCTGGCAACCGGCTTTTGGTTGTCGTTTTTGGCGGTGGGGATCTTATTTGCAGCAGGGGCGGCAGGTAGCAAGGCCCCAGATCCGATCAATGCAACGCGGGTTCGAGAAGCTATTGTTGGCATCGCTCACGAACCAGCCGATCAGCAGAGCATCAAAGCTAGTCGGCCTCACCCGCATTGGCAGCGCGTCAAACAGGTTTGCGTCGAGGCAACGCGCTTGCAGTGGCTCATTACCGTTGCGATGCTCCCTGTGCTGGCGTTCTTGTTTCAGCAGGTCTCACTAGTGTCGCCGTTTGCCAACGCGCTGGCGATCCCGGTGCTGACCTTTGTGGTCACACCGCTGGCCTTGGCGCTCGCCTTATTTGGTTTAGTGCCAGGGCTGGGCTGGTTGGCGACGGCAAGCGGTGTTCTCGCACATTGGGCTCTTGAATACACCTTGCTTCCCGTCACCTGGTTAGCAAACTTATCGTGGGCAAGCTTTGATGTGGCCGCAGCGCCCTTTTGGACACTAATGCTTGCCGGCGCCGGCTTGTGCTGGGCGCTACAGCCTCCGGGATGGCCCGCCCGCTGGGCCGGTTGGTGCCTGCTAGTACCTGTGTTGTCGTTTACGCCGCAACGCCCGGCGCCCGGGAACTGGAGACTACTTGCCTTTGATGTCGGGCAGGGCGGTGCCGTGCTGTTGCAAACGCAGACGCATGATGTGTTGTTTGACACGGGCCCGCGTCAGGGTGCCAATGATGCCGGCACGCGAACGATCTTGCCAAACCTGCGAGCGCTAGGGGTACGAAAGCTCGACAGTGTTGTCGTCTCTCACGCCGACAGCGATCACGCAGGGGGCTTATGGTCGGTGTTGAACGCATTGCCGGTCGGCACGTTGTACAGTTCATTTTCGTTTCGAGAATGGCTCAGGCGTGCATCGCCAGCAAGCGTCTCGGCACCACTAAAAAAGGATCCCTCTCAGACGCGACTTTGCGAACGCGGGCAGCTTTGGGTGTGGGATGGCGTGATGTTTCAATTTTTGCATCCTGAAGCGAACCCGCCCGTTGAGGTATCTGGCTCCAACCAAGTCGCACCTCTGCGATCTGCCAAAGGCAAGCTCTCAAAAAATGCGCAAAGTTGTGTGCTTCTCGTTCAAGGCTTAAGGCATTCGGCTCTACTACCCGGAGACATCGGGATCCGGCAAGAGCAATTGTTGCTTGAACAGCACGCGGCAGAATCACCTGAATCGCCCGCATCTCCTGAATCACTTGTATCACCTGCATCACTTGCATCACTTGTATCACCTGAATCAACTGAATCAACTGAATCAACTGAATCAACTCTGTTACTCAAATCGGGCTCAGTCATCCCGATCAAGGTCGAGGCTACGGGGTTGACGGCTGACCTTGTCATGGTGGCGCACCATGGCTCAGATACGTCTTCCTCACAGCGCTTTGTGCAACAGATTCAGGCGCAACACGCGATTGCGCAGACTGGCTATTTGAACCGCTTTGGGCACCCGCATCTAGCAATTCAGCGACGCTGGCTGGATGCGCAGACAAGATTCTGGCAAACCGATCGCCACGGTGCTGTGGTGGCAGAGTCGTTGCCAGAGGGCCTAAAGGTTCAAGCGTATAGCCAACTGCGACAACGTTACTGGCATCAACGGCGCCCTTAAAGGGGTTGCGGTCAATTGTATGAACCGAGTGATACCCACTACAATGTTCAGTATCGTGACGTTGTGCGTTGGCTAGTTGCAATGTCAACTGTCGCCCCTTTGCTCGACGAAACAGTCAACAGGAGCCCCTTAATGGCCACCCCCCGCCTTAGAGCAGTCATGTGCAGCAGTCCGGCTGGCTTGCATCGTATGGCCTATACCGAGTGGGGCGATCCCTCTAACAAAAAAGTGGTGTTTTGCGTGCACGGTTTGACGCGTACTGGCCGCGATTTTGACGTGTTGGCCAAGCGTTTGGCTCAAGATTATCGGGTTGTGTGTCCCGATGTGGTGGGTCGCGGGATGTCCGATCGACTGGCAAATCCAGCTTTCTATGCAATACCCCAATACGCCGCCGATATGGTGAATTTGGTTGATCGTCTGCAACCCTCTGAATTGCACTGGGTGGGTACTTCAATGGGCGGTTTGATTGGCCTGGCGTACGCTGGCTCGCTGGCGTTAGCCCGTGTGCAACAACAAAACCTGACACCCGCCCAGCACTATTCAGACTTGCCCTCAACAGGGGTTCGCCTCGATCGCCTTGTGCTCAATGACGTGGGGCCCCACCTTGAGCCGGTGTCACTTGAACGCATCGGACAATATGTCGGCGAGGCAATTGAGTTTGCCAGCTTTCAAGAGGCAGTTCAGTATGTCAAAAAGACTGCCGCGTCGTTTGGCCCGCACACCAAGGCACAGTGGGAAGAACTCACGCGTTATACCTACATTGAACAGAATGGTGTCTGGATTAAGCACTACGACTTAGGGCTCGCAGTACCCTTTAAAAGCATTACCCCTGAAGTCGCAGCGCAGGGCGAACAATATTTGTGGTCGGCCTATGCTTCGGTGCAAGCTCCGATCTTGATCTTGCGCGGTGCAGAGTCTGATTTATTGTCGAAACAGACCTTGCAGCAAATGCTTGAGCGTAATCCGCACGCTCAGGCGCACGAGTTTAAGGGCGTCGGTCATGCACCAACTATGATGGCTGACGATCAAGTCAAGGTCGTAACGGATTTTTTATATGCAAAATAAAACGCCAGTTTTTTGCGCTGATCTGCATTGCCATTCAACCATTTCTGATGGTGTCTATGACCCCGAAGTGGTCGCCGAACGCGCACACGCCTGCGGCGTGACCTTATGGGCACTAACCGATCATGATGAGGTGTCGGGTCAGCACCGTGCCCGCGCCAGGGCCGAAGAGCTTGGCATGACATATTTATCGGGTGTCGAGATTTCAGTCACCTGGGCGAATCAAACGGTGCATATCGTTGGGCTAGGTATCGATCCTGAAAACGCTACGTTGGTACAGGGTTTGCGTGACACCCGCGCAGGCAGGGCAGACCGTGCGCGCCGCATCGGCGAGCGTTTGGCTAAGCTTGGTATGCCTGGTGCTTTTGAAGGCGCACTCACTTTTGCGGGCAACCCTGAATTAATTAGTCGTACACACTTTGCGCGCTTCTTAGTTGAGGCTGGCCATTGCCCGACAGTGCAAGGCGTTTTTGACAAGTACTTAAGCGACGATGGCCCCGCGCACGAGCCGATGCAGTGGGCCAAACTTGAAGATGCCGTCAGTTGGATTCGCGGCGCGGGTGGTGTGGCTGTGATTGCACACCCTGGCCGCTATCATTACACACCCACGCAGTTTGGCGCACTGTTTGATACGTTTAAAGACGTCGGCGGCCAGGCGATTGAAGTGATTACAGGCAGTCACACTGTGCCGCAGTATCAAGAGTACGCTCAGATCGCGCGTCATTATGATTTTCTGGCCTCGTGTGGTTCAGATTTTCATAGTTCAAACGAAAGCAAAATTGAGCTTGGCAGCCTGCCGCCGTTGCCTGCTGACTTAACGCCTGTTTGGAATGATCTTATCTGAAGCTAGTTTGGCAAAACTCGCCCAAATGCTTTTCAGAACGACAACATAGTTGGGTGAAAGATTTTCTGCCTTGTATTTCAAAGCGGCACATCGTGTTTGGGGGAGAAATCCAAATTAAATTAAAGGTCAAGGCAAGCAAGTCTGTGCCTTCCGCGCTGACATCCCCGCCCTGAACGGCAAGGTTTTACGCGCAAATCCGATAAAGTTTATTTACATGAACAAAGCCTTCGTAAAAGAGCAAGACAACGACGATGACGACGAGCTGCCCGAGGCCGCTGCGTTGCCTAAAGGCACACGTAACTATCTGACGCCTGGTGGCTATGCGGCGCTGCGCAGTGAGTTGATCAAGCTGATGAACGAAGAGCGACCAGCCATGGTGCAGATCGTGTCTTGGGCCGCGTCAAACGGTGATCGCTCTGAAAATGGCGATTACTTATATGGCAAAAAACGTCTGCGCGAGATCGATCGGCGCATGCGGTTCTTAACTAAGCGACTTGAATTAGCCGAGATCGTTGACCCAGCTGCGCAGCAAAATCGCGATCAGGTGTTTTTCGGTGCAACCGTGTTGTATGCGGATCAAACCGGCTTAGAGCGCCGTGTGACCATTGTCGGTGTCGATGAAGCCGAACCCTTAAACGGAAAAATCAGCTGGATTTCACCGGTCGCACGCGCGTTAAATAAAGCCCGCGTGGGCGACACCATCACGCTGCGAACCCCTGGTGGGGTTGATGAGCTAGATATTTTAGAAGTCAGCTACGCTGACGCCTGAGCGCCGATTAACGCAGCGTGTCCTTCGCGACTATCAGGCCATCTCAACGTAAAGCCACTGTCGCGTAACCGCGCATTGCTTAAGCGCTTGCTGCCCACTGAGGCCGGTGCCGCGCCTTCGGGTGGCGTTGGCCCTCCCACAAGTTTTGCCAGAGCCTCATACAACACTCGCATTGGCAAAGGTGTGCTATCGGTCACTAAATAAATCGGTTGCGGCTTGGGTAAGTTCATCAAATGCAACACAGCCGCCGCAGCATCTTCAATATGAATCCGATTGACCCAGTGTGATTCAGCAGCCGGCGCAGTCGCTTGGCCTGCACGCAGACGGTCAAGCAAATAGCTGCGACCAGGGCCATAGATACCAGAGAGTCGCAAGCTTACGGTTTCAAACTGAGCGCTTTGGCTGTGCAGCCACTGCTCTGTTTCAAGCAGTACTCGGCCGTTAAAACTTTTGGGCGCGGTAGGGGTGTCTTCATCAATCCATTGCGCACCCTGATCGCCATAGACTGCGGTAGACGATACAAACAACACACGTTGCAAGGCGGGTGATGAAACTGCTTGCAGCACGTGCTCTAAACCATCACGATACACGGCGCGGTAATCGGCTTCAGTGCGCGCGTTTGGGGCTGCCGTATACAGCACGTGGGTGATATCTTTGGGCAAGTCACGTAAGGTGCTTGGCTGAGTCAAGTCACCCGCAAGCCAAGTCAAGCCGGGTATGTCCTGAGTCGATTCAAGGTCGGGCTGCCGCCTGAGGCCCCAGCTGTGGTTAGCCGAATTTTCGAGGTCTAACAACCTAGCCACGCGCAAACCTAAATCGCCGCAGCCTGCGATCAATACGCGTTTGTCGCTTGGCGGGGTCGCTAGCGTCACTTGAGGCTCAATTTGTGACTCAGTTTGAAGCGCTCCGCGACTCATGTTATTACCTTCACTAAAGGTTGATTTTCGCATCTGGCCAATCTAATCAAGAATGTTGTCGAGAGGTTGAACGGCAGGGGATGCTGAAGGTCTAAAGCGCAACGGGCGCCAAGCTTGGCACAAAAAACCGCTCAGTCAGCTCTTGTAACCCAAGCCGCTCTAACAAGGCTTGCAAACGGGCAATCGTGTGCGGCTTAGCGGGGCCTTTATGCTCGGCAATAATGAGTTCGTTTTTTAACGAGTGCTCCCAACCTACCAACTCAGTCACCGTCACTTGATAGCCATGCGCTTCAAGCTGAAGACAGCGTAAGCTGTTTGTGACGTGGCTGCCGAATTCACGCGTGTGCAACGGGTGTCGCCAAATCTCTGCCAACGGGTCTTTGAGCTGCTGCGCTTTGTGCTTGCGCAATACGCCTGCGACCTCGGCCTGACAACAGGGCACCAGCACCATAAAGCGCGCCTGCTTGGCTAAGCCGAAGCGAATCGCGTCGTCGGTGGCAGTGTTGCACGCATGTAAGGCAGTGACCATCCCGACGCGCTCGGGCAGTGCGCTTGAGTGGATAGAGTCGGCAACCGACTCGTTTAAAAACTGCATCTGCGAAAAACCCAACTCGCGCGCCAAGTTGGTGGTTTGGGCTACCAATTCTGCACGGGTTTCGATGCCGACTAGTCGCGCTGCTTTGGCGTGATGGCGCAGATATAAATCTACCAAAATAAACCCTAGGTATGATTTTCCGGCACCGTGATCGACTACGCAAAAACTTGGATTGTTTTCGTTGAGCTGCGCGAGCAGTGGCTCAATGAACTGAAACAGGTGATACACCTGCTTGAGTTTGCGCCGACTGTCCTGATTCAGTTTACCGTCACGCGTCAAGATGTGAAGCGCTTTTAAAAGCTCGATCGATTGCTCTGGCCGAATGTCTGGGATTGTCATGTACGTGGGTGGCCTAGGCGTAAAGAAAACTAAGGGCGCACAAGCTTACCCCACAATGTACTGAATCAATCCGGACAAACCGACACGATACGAGAACCAATCCGGACAAACCGACCCGATACGAGTAAATTAAACATAATTTAGCTAATGGGGAGGCCAACAATATCGTATCCTAGCGACTTGATCTAAATCGTCAGGAGTTCACCCCATGTCAGTGCGTTATTTGAAACGTGGTCGTAATGCCGCCGAAGTTGCCGAAGCCGATGCCAAGGTGCGTGCCACCGTCGAAGGTATTCTGTTAGACATCGAAAAACGCGGTGATCCCGCGGTCAAAGAGCTTTCGGCCAAGTTTGACCAATGGGAGCCCAGCGAGTTTCGCTTAAGCCAGGCCGCGATTGAAAAGGCCGTCAAACAGCTATCACCTCGCGAGATCGAAGACATTCGCTTTGCCCAAACACAGATTCGCCGTTTCGCTGAAATTCAGCGCGCCTCGATGCAAGATGTTGAAGTTGAAACAATGCCGGGCGTGGTGCTAGGTCACACCCATATCCCGATGAACGCCGTGGGCTGCTATGTGCCCGGCGGTAAATATCCAATGATCGCTTCGGCCCATATGAGTGTGCTGACCGCAAAGGTAGCAGGCGTCAAACGAATTGTTGCCACAGCACCTCCTTATCAAGGTGCTCCACACCCCGCTATTGTGACAGCCATGCATTTTGCCGGCGCAGATGAAATCCTGGTGCTAGGTGGTATTCAGGCCGTTGGTGCCATGGCTTTGGGCACACAATCGATTGCCCCAGTAGATATGTTGGTGGGCCCAGGCAACATGTTTGTGGCCGAGGCCAAGCGTCAGCTATATGGCCGCGTGGGGATTGATCTGTTTGCGGGCCCAACCGAGACCTTGATCATTGCCGACGATTCGGCCGATGCTGAAATGTGTGCGATTGATTTGTTAGGGCAGGCTGAGCATGGCCCAACGTCGCCTTCAATTTTATTGACAACTAGCGAGGCCCTGGCGCGTGCCACGATGGCTGAAGTCGAGCGTCAGTTAACGATTTTGCCGACTGCCGAGATCGCGCGCGTATCGTGGGCTGAGCACGGTGAGGTCATCGTAGTGGATACCCTTGACGAGCTGATTGAAACCGCAGATCAACTCGCGTTTGAACACGTGCAAGTGTTGACGCGTGACCCAGATATTTTCTTAAAGCGCATGACAAACTATGGCGCTTTATTTTTAGGACCGCGCACCAACGTGAGTTTTGGCGATAAAGTGATTGGCACCAATCACACCTTGCCAACGAAGCGCAGCGCACGGTTTACTGGCGGCTTATGGGTCGGCAAGTTCTTAAAAACCTCTACCTATCAACGCGTCACGACCGATGCGGCTTCGGCCATGGTGGGTGAGTATTGCTCGCGTTTGTGCCACATGGAGAACTTCGCGGGTCACGGCGAACAAGCCAACTTGCGGGTACGTCGTTATGGTCAGCGTCCTGACTTACCGTGGTATCAGCCAGTGGCTGCAAAGGGCGAGTGATAGGTTGAGCGCGCAAGCTAAGCTCGGTCGGCTAGGTTTGCAGCCGCTACTGATGGCATGAAAGCACTCAATACACACACTGGGGACAAGATGAAAATCAATAGAAAAAATACGAGAAGTGTCGGCAAGCGATCAACGCTTGTTCACGGCTTAGCGATGTTGCTGCTCGTTGTGCTAGGCGTAACAGGCGGGCAGGGCGTCGCCGTCGCGCAAGACACCTATCCAAACAAGCCCTTACGCTTGTTGGTGCCGTACCCCCCCGGTGGTGTCACTGATTACGCAAGCCGTACCATCGCGGAGCGGCTTGGGCGTGAACTAGGGCAGCCGGTTGTGGTCGAGAACCGTGCCGGCGCGGCTTCAACGATCGCCAGTAACTTAACGGCGCGGGCCGCGCCCGATGGCTACACTGCGTACGCCGCACCGGTGTCGATTGTGATCAACCCGGTTCTTCAGGGCAAGGTTGAGTACGATCCATACAAAGATTTTCAGCCCATCTCGCTGATGCTCACTTCGCCCTTTGTGTTGCACGCAAACAAAGATTTCAAAGCGAAAGACGTCAAAGAACTCATTGCTTTGGTTCGTGCCAACCCAGACAAGTATTCGATCGGTACTTCAGGTATCGGTTCAATCAATCACTTGGCGGCCGAATATTTCATTAAGACCTTTGGCCTAAAAATGGCGGTGATCCACTACAAAGGCGGCGCGCCTGCGGCGCAGGATTTGATCGGCGGGCAAATCGAGATGATGTTCTCGGCGCTGAACGAAGCACTGCCGTTCGTGACGTCTGGGCGCACGCGCGGCATGGCCGTCTCGGTCGCCAAGCGCGTCGCGCTCTTTCCAGACTTACCCACGATCGATGAGGCCTCGGGCACGACCGGTTTTGATGCGGTATTTTGGGTCGCGCTCATGACGCCTGCCAAGGTGCCGGCACCGGTGCTGGCGCGCTTGACGTCGGCGATGCAGGTTGTGGGACAAGATAAAATTCTGGCCAGTGATCTGGCGCAGAAAGGCGTTTATCTGCGTGTGTCGGCGCCTGAAGAAGTCAATCAGTTTATGCAACGCGACGGTGAAAAATGGGGTCGACTGATTCGTGATTTAGGGATCAAAGAGTAAATCATGTCTGATGTGATTGCCCTAATTTTTGATTTTGACGACACTCTGGCGCCCGACAGCACCTCGGGGTTTCTGGATTTGCTTGGGGTCGATACACAACAATTTTGGACTAAGCGTGTTGATCCGTTGCTAGCACAAGACTGGGATCCGGTGCCAGCCTATTTGCATGAGATGATCGCGTTGTCGCGCGAAGGACAGCATGGCGCGATTACGCAAGACAAGCTTCAGCAGTGGGGCAAGACTTTACCGTTACACGCGGGCGTTCAGACGCTATTTAGTCGCTTGCGCGCGCAAGTGCGCCAGGCGCATCCCCAGGTTCAGCTTGAGTTCTATCTGATCTCGAGTGGCATCGGTGATGTGGTGCGTCATACTTCAATTGCTCACGAATTTACCGGTATCTGGGCCTCTGAATTTGTGTACGATGAGCAAGGTGCCATCAGCTTTCCGAAGCGAATCGTCAGCTTTACTGATAAAACCCGCTACCTGTTTCAGATCCAAAAAGGGATTGTGGGCCCAGCCTTTGTGGGTAAGCCCTTTGAGGTCAATCGCAAAGTCGCTGAAGACCGTTTGCGCGTTCCCTTTGATCAAATGGTCTTTGTCGGCGACGGCTATACAGACATCCCATGTTTTTCATTGATTCGTAGTTCTGGCGGCTTCGCTTTTGGCGTCTGGGATCCTAAACATCGCGATAAGCGTAGTCGGGCCTGGGGGTTTATTGAAGACGGCCGCGTGTCGAATTTAAATCAGGCGCGCTACGACGCCGATGCTGAACTGTATCAGTGGCTTGAAGAAGCCCTAACCAGCCTAGCCGCGCGGGTAGCGCTCAAGGCCCGTTTATATCGTGGCTGATGTTAATTGGATGCGTCTGGCTTTAGCGCAAGCCGCGCAGGCGCAGCAGCTTGGTGAAGTGCCGGTGGGTGCGGTGTTGATTGATGCCCAGGGCGAACTGCTTGCAACCGGTTTTAATCGCACCATCATTGATCACGACCCCACGGCACATGCCGAGATTGTGGCGTTACGTAGTGGGGCACAAAAAGTACAAAATTATCGCCTGCCCGGCGCCTCGTTGTACGTCACGCTCGAACCTTGTGCAATGTGCCTTGGGGCGATGATGCACGCACGATTAGCCCGCGTGATATTTGGCGCCCCCGATCCAAAGACTGGCGTCTGTGGCAGTGTTTTAAATTTGGCGCTCGAAAAGCAGTTGAATCATCACACACAAGTTGAGGGCGGGGTGTTGGCGCAAGAATGCGGCGATACCTTACGTCAATTTTTTAAAGAACGCCGCAGCAAGGATTTCAAACATGACTAAAACCTCAAACGCGGCCAACCGCACGTCAAGCGCACCGAAGCAAGCAAAGCCACGGGCTACCCCTGCACGAAAACAAGACCACCAAGCACATACAACCAACGTAGCGCAGGCGCACGCCCCGCACGGGCATCCTGATCACGTTCACGACCATCATTGCAGGCCAGATGCTGCCGGCATCTACGTGATTTCTCCTTCGGGTGCAGTGGCTGATCCTGAGGCACTCACCCGAGCACAAGCGCGTTTAAGTAGCCTGGGCTTTAAAGTCGCACTAGATCGTGGCGTGCTGAATCAAGCGCAGCGCTTTGCCGGTACCGATACCCAACGACTGGCGGCTTTCACACGCGCTTTGAAGCAAAAATTGCCGATTGTGATGGCGAGCCGAGGTGGCTACGGCGTGGGTCGCTTACTTGAGTCGCTTGACTGGCAGGCGCTCGCAAGTTCGGGCAAGCGCTTTGTTGGCCATAGTGATTTCACCGCCTTCAGTTTGGCACTCTATGCAAAAACTGAAGCCATCAGCTATGCAGGGCCAATGGCCTGTTTTGATTTTGGTGCAAATAAGCCAGAGATTCTGACGGCTGAAATCTTTGGCGAGTGCATGCGTGGTGAGCTTGAAATTTTAAGTTTTGAAACGCAAGATGCAGATCCCGTTGATGGGCGAGGCATTTTATGGGGCGGTAACTTAGCAATGATGACCTCGTTGCTTGGCACCCCCTATATGCCAAAAATTAAAGGTGGTATTTTATTTGTTGAAGATGTGGGTGAGCATCCCTATCGTATCGAACGCATGCTCAATCAACTGGCGCAGGCGGGCATTTTAGGTAAGCAAAAGGCCTTGCTGCTTGGTGGGTTCACCGACTACCGCTTGGCCGCTCATGATCGCGGTTATGACTTGAAGGCTGCGATTGCTTATATTCGTAAATCGGTCAAAATCCCCGTGATTACTGGCTTGCCGTTTGGGCATACTGCAATGAAAGTGACCTTGCCCGTTGGGGCTAAGGTCGGCGTCGCCACTGAAAAAGGCCTGGCACATTTGGTGCTGGATGAGCATCAGCACTGAAACAGGCAAACGGGAAAACCCCGCCGCAGGCAAGGACTTGTAACGTTGAAGTTGAAGGGTGGTGATGTGCCCCCGGTACCACGCCGTTAAAAGCCTTGCACGACCTTGCGTCGAAAACTTTCCGACTAAGAGATTGCGACAAAAAAATGACCGTAACAACTTTTAAGCGAGGATCACTTTTTCTCGCGTTCGTGTTTCAGTGTCAGCAAGAAGGCCCTCGTTTCTTTCACCACCACACCCGACAGCAATAACAAGCCCACCAAATTCGGAAATGCCATCAAACCGTTGACGACATCAGACACCGCCCACACCAAATCTAGCGAAACCACTGTGCCAATCATCACAAAGGCGGTGTAGAGGCAGCGGTAGGGCACCACGACCCATTTACCAAGTGCGTACTGTGCGCATTTTTCGCCGTAATAGCTCCAGCCCAAAATGGTGGAGTAAGCAAAGAACAACAGGCCAATGGTCACGATCCAATCACCGGGACCCGGCAACATGCGATCGAAGGTTTGTGCCGTGAGTGCTGCGCCGGTGCTACCGCCGGTATACATCCCGCCCATCACCAACACCAAGCCCGTGACCGAGCACACGATAATCGTATCGATAAACGTGCCCGTCATGGATACCAGCGCTTGTTTGGCGGGCTGATCGGTTTTAGCCGCCGCCGCTGCGATCGGTGCAGTCCCTAACCCAGCTTCGTTCGAGAAGACACCGCGAGCAACGCCGTAGCGAATCACCGTGCCCAAAGCGCCACCTGCCACGGCACTGCCTGTGAACGCATCGGTCATGACCAGCGTCAGCGCGGGCCACAGCAACTCGATATTCAGCACAATAATCAGTAGGCCACCCAACAAATAAAACAAGGCCATAAACGGCACAATCACCGAAGTCACGCGCGCGATACTTTTGATGCCGCCCACAATCACCAGGGCTGTGATGGCCGTTAAGACGACACCCGTGAGCCAAGCGGGCACCCCGAAGCTAGAGAGCATCGATTCGGCAAGCGAATTCGATTGCACCGAGGCGCCAGTGCCTAACGCAGCGATCATTCCAAACACGGCAAAGAGCATGCCCAGCCATTTCATATTGAGGCCGAGCGAGATGTAATACATCGGGCCGCCCGACATTTTGCCGTCTTCGTCGCGCACGCGGTATTTGACGGCCAGCAGGCCCTCGGCGTATTTGGTGGCCATGCCAAAGATGGCGCAAAGCCACATCCAAAAGAGTGCGCCCGGGCCACCCAGCACAATCGCGGTGGCGACCCCGGCGATATTGCCGGTACCAATGGTGGCCGCCAGCGCTGTCATGAGCGCCTGAAACTGCGAGATATCACCGGGGTAATCGGGGTGCTGTTTACGTGAGAAGGCCATGCGCAGTGCGTAAGGCAGAAGCCAAATTTGCAAGCCAAACAGTCTGACGGTGAGATACACGCCGGTTCCGACCAGCAACACCAACATAACCGGGCCCCAAACAATGCCCCCGAGGGTATGAAATAAAATAGTGAGTGATTCCAAACGAATCTCCTTATTTGTCTACGAATGCCGAAAGTACTTCGACATCTGTTGCGCATGATAGGGAAGGTAGGACAAAAAAGATCAAAAAGTACTGACTTGTTACACTCAATACTTATTTT
>CANCMG010000099.1 GCA_947378965.1 Alcaligenaceae bacterium
CGCAATTAGATCGTGTAAACGATTGAACTGGAGAGCATGAGATGAGTGGAATGTTGGCAGGTAAAGTCGCCGTTGTGACGGGTGCAGGTGGCGGTATTGGACGCGGAATCGCAATGGCAATGGCCGCGGCTGGCGCAAAAGTCGTTGTGAACGATATTGGTGCCACTCTGTCGGGCCAAGGCCCTGGTGCTGGTTCAGGCCCCGCACAAGAAGTCACCGATATGATTATTGCAGCGGGTGGCCAGGCCGTGCCAAATACAGACAGCGTTTCAACACGCGCCAGTGCCAACGGCATCATCGAATCAGCCATCCAGCATTTTGGTCGCATTGATATTGTGGTCAACAACGCCGGTAACTTGCGTGATCGCCTGTTTCATAAAATGAGCGATGAAGAATGGAGCCAAGTGATTGATGTTCACTTGAATGGCACATTTTTTGTGAGCCGCGCGGCCGCCAATCATTTTCGCGAGCAAGAATCAGGTGCGTTTGTGCACATGACTTCGACCTCTGGTCTGATTGGTAACTTAGGGCAATCCAATTATTCAGCAGCAAAACTTGGCATCGCTGCCTTATCAAAATCCATCGCGCTTGATATGCAACGTTTTAACGTGCGTTCAAACTGTATCGCGCCTTTTGCCTGGAGCCGCATGACAAGCTCGATTCCAGCCAATACGCCTGAAGAAAAAGCGCGCGTCGAAAAATTGCAAAAAATGGATGCCAATAAAATTGGCCCGATGGCTGTGTACTTAGCAAGCCCAGCTGCACAAGACGTAACGGGCCAAATCTTTGGTGTGCGCGCCAACGAAATCATGCTCTTTAGCCAGCCACGTCCGATCCGCTCAGTGCACATGAGCACTGGCTGGACCCCAGAATCGATTGCAGAAATCGCCGCACCTGCGATGCGCCATCACTTCATGGCCTTGGATCGTTCACCTGACGCCATCGACTGGGATCCAATCTGATTATGGATTATCACAATATCAAAAACTGGAAATTTCCAGAGGTTGATCAGACCTATACCGAGAACGACAGTATCTTGTATGCGCTCGGAATAGGCTTTGGACAAGAGCCCACCAATCCCCAGCAATTGAAATACGTCTACGAAAAAAATATGCAGACGTTTCCAACGATGGCTGTGGTCTTGGGTTACCCCGGCTTCTGGATGAAAGATCCCAAAGCCGGCGTGAACTGGGTCAAACTCGTGCACGGTGAGCAACGGCTGAAGATTCACCGCCCGTTGCCCACCTCAGGGCGTGTGATTGGCCGCGGTCGCATCACACACGTGATTGACAAAGGTGCTGACAAAGGCGCCTTGGTGTTGTCAGAACGCACCCTGCAAGATCCAGAAGGCAATCTGTACGTGACAATGAACTCGACAACCTTCTGCCGAGGTGATGGCGGCTTGAGTCAAAGCGATGAAACACCCGCTGCGCTACAAGCCACCCCTGAGCGCGCCCCCGATCTAGTGTGTGAACTGCCCACTTTGCCCCAAGCGGCCTTAATCTATCGCTTGTGTGCAGATAACAACCCCTTGCATGCCGACTTAGAGGTTGCGGCAAACGCTGGGTTTCCGCGCCCGATTTTGCATGGTTTATGCACCTACGGTGTGGCAGCGCGTGCAATCGTTCAGGCGGCTTGCAATAACGATGCGACCCGTTTGACCCAGATGGACACGCGTTTCTCGTCACCGGTGTTTCCGGGTGAAACGCTAGTCTGTGAAATGTGGCGTGAAGGCACCGAGGCAATCAGATTTCGGGCCAAGGTCAAAGAGCGCGACATCCTGGTCTTAAGCCATGGCTATGCAGGAATTAAAGCTTAAACGCACCTTTTACTGAACACGCCTAAACAAGGCGTGTTCAATAAGGTTTGCATGAATAAAGTTAGCCTCAAAAAAGTTGGCATCAAAAAGGTTTGCATCAGTTAGGTTTGCATCAGTTAGGTTTGCATCAAGCAGATGTGCACCAACTGGGCGTGTATCAACTCCATCAAGCAACACTCCATGACAAATAGTCAAAGTCACACAGCGACCGGGTCACCACGACTCGCGCCACTAACAGGTATCCGCGTACTTGATTTATCGCGCGTCTTGGCAGGCCCCTTTTGTACCCAGAACTTGGCTGATCTAGGTGCCGATGTGATTAAGGTTGAGCGACCCAAACTCGGGGATGACACCCGTGCCTGGGCGCCACCGTATTTAAAAGACGTGGACGGTAACGATACGGCTGAAGCGGCCTACTATCTCAGCACCAATCGCAACAAACGCTCGATCGAAATTGACCTAGCAAGCGAAGCGGGCATCAAGCTTGTCAAAGAACTTGCGAAACATTGCGATATTTTGGTCGAGAACTTCAAGGTCGGTGGCTTAAAGCAATATGGCCTGGATTACGAAAGTATGAAAGACGAGTACCCCTCGCTGATCTATTGTTCGATCACAGGCTTTGGTCAGACCGGGCCTTATGCCGAGCGCCCAGGCTACGACTTCATGATCCAAGGCATGGGCGGCCTGATGAGCATCACGGGTGAGCGCGACGACCTACCCGGTGGCGGCCCGCAAAAGGCAGGCGTTGCCGTGACCGACATCATTACGGGCATGTATGCCTCTGTTGCGATTTTGGCTGCGATTCAAGAACGTCAGCGCAGCGGGTTGGGGCAACATCTTGATATCGCGTTGTTAGATTGTCATATTGCCATGCTGGCCAATCAAAACCTGAACTACATGACCTCAGGTGTGGCGCCCACGCGAGCAGGTAATGCGCATCAAAACGTCGTGCCCTATCAGGTATTTAAAACGTCTGATGGCTTCATGATCGTCGCTGTTGGTAACGATTCGCAGTTCAGGGCCTTTTGTCAGGTACTGGGCATCGCGCAGTACGGCATCGACCCAAAGTTTGCCACCAACCAAGCCCGCATCGTCAACCGTCTTGAACTCATCGTTGTGCTTGAAAAAATCATGGCGGGCGGTGAACGTGATGACTGGATCGCAAAATTAGAAGCTGTGGGTGTACCCTGTGGCCCGATTCAAACGATTGATCAAGTCTTTGCACATCCTCAGGTCATTGCGCGCGATATCTGGAAAAACATCCCTCACCCAACGGGGGGTTCAAGCCCAACCACGGCGAGCCCGATGAACTTCTCTGCAACGCCAGTTCAGTATCGCCGTGCAGCACCAACCTTGGGGCAACACACCGACGAAGTATTAAGTGAAATTCTTGGTATAAAAAAATAATCTTCTGCTACCTGTTGACCTCTGAAGTATTCGTTGTTGTTGACCGTTCGTTATTGGTTCTCTACCGTTTACTGTTTACTATATAAAGATACTGACATCATGACAAAGTCTGAACCGACCATCTCATACAGCGTGACGGGTGCCGGCGAGAATCTACTGCTAGTGCACGGCGGTACCGGTTCGCGTAAACACTGGATACGCAATACCGCGGCGCTTGCTGAACACTACCGTGTTTGGGCCATTGATCTCCCAGGTTTTGGTGAGTCGCCCGACCTGCCTGCGGGGGTCGACTCAGACCAGTACATTGGCTATGTCTACGAGCAACTTCAAGCGCTTGCCTTCACGCAAGAGCCTTTTTTACTTGGCGCGTTTTCGTTTGGCTCTGTGGTCTCGAGCGGCTTGGCTCTTCAGTTTGGCGAGCGACTCAAGAAGCTGAGCATCGTCGGGCCTGCGGGCTACGGCATCAAGCGTGCCGTACCGATCGATACCCGCAGTATGCGCAGCGCAGGAAGTTCAATTGAGGCGCAAAACGAGGTAATGCGTCACAATCTCAAAGCCATCATGTTGTACTACCCAGAGTCGATCACCGATGAGATGATCGCGATGCACAGAGTGCACATCAATGAGACTCGCTTTGATAGTCGCCCCATCAGCTTAAGCCCGCAGCTACTCACAAACCTCAAGCAGGTGGGTTGCCCAGTGCAAATTCTTTGGGGCGAACACGATCAGTACGCGCACCCCAACCTTGATGAACGAATGCAACTGACACAACAAGTACTGCCCAGCGCAAGCCTTGCAAAAATCGCACGTGCCGGACACTGGGCACAGTATGAAAATGCTGAGGACACCAATCAAGCAATGTTAGATTTCTTAAAAAGTTAAGGTTCGTTCACCACACCGCTGGCGTCACCGCAACGCTTAACGTTTTTTATGCATTCAAAATAACGTGCCGCGCAATTTGCAGACGCTGCATCTCAGACGTGCCTTCACCAATTCGAAACGCTCGTACATCGCGATAAAACCTTTCAACCGGTAAGTCTGCCATATACCCGGCTCCGCCAAAAATCTGCACGACCTTATCGGCAACACGGCCTGCCATTTCGCTTGCGTACAACTTTGCGCGCGACGCGGCGATCCGAAACTCAACGCTACCTTGATCTGCAAGATAGGCTGCCTTTTGTGTCAGTAACCGTGCCGCATCCAACTCAACATCATTATCGGCCAACATAAACTGAATCGCCTGATGTTCAGATAGCGCAGAACCAAACGTTTTGCGTTGACGCACGTAGGGCAAGACCAAATCAGTCAGGGCCTGCGCGATACCAACGCACTTAGAGGCCACCATCAAGCGATCGTTATTAATGGTCGCCATCATGGTTAAAAAACCTGCACCTGGCTGCCCCAACACGTGGCTATCAGCAACAAAGCAGTCATCAAGTGCCAACTCTGATAACGGATGACCATGCCAGCCCATTTTGCGAAAACGCCTGAGAGTTTTCCAGCCAGGATTATTTCGCTCGATCACAAACGTTGTGAACCGAGACTTAAGCGGTGCCGACTTATCGGTTACGGCCAGCACAATTAAATGATCGGCATGCTCGGCTGCTGAGATAAAGTGCTTCGTGCCATTCAAGCGCCAGCCCCCAGGCACGCGCTCAGCGCGCGTAGCAACCGCCGACAGATCAGAGCCTGCGGCTGGCTCGGTCAAGGCATAGGCAATGGTGGCCTGGGCTTGCATTAAGGGCTTCACGAGCCACTCACGCTGCTCAGCACTGGCCGCACGCAATGACCCCGGCAAGTGCCCAAAGGCCTCGGCCAAGGGCATCGTGGTGTGCCCAAGCGCTTCATCGATGAGGCATTGTGCTGCGACGCTTAAATCAGGCCCGCCCAACGCGGCAGGCATGTTGTAGCCAAACAAGCCTAAAGCAATCACCTCTTGTTTTAACGCACGAATCACCGCAGGATCGATTTCGTCTGCCGCGTCAATGCCGGCCTCAAGTGGCGCGAGCCGCTCTTTAATGAAGCGTCGTACCGTGTCTGCAACAAGTTTATTTTCGCTACTGAGTTCGAAATTCATTTTTTCTCACTAAAACCTCGCCGCTCAGGGCGAAGAAGATTTCTGACAGGGTGTTGTTTAACATTCGCTCGCGTAGCCCGACCCCGCTGTAAGCGCCATCGCCCTGCTTCATAGCCTAGCCTTTGCCCTACCACCAGTGAACTCTGCCCTATCGATTTATCGGGTTTGCGCGTAAAACCTCGCCGTTCAGGGCGGGGAGGAGGTCGACGATTTAGCGTACTCGAAGCCTGAAGCTGCCACTTTTGTGCAGAGATCTCGCAAACGGTATCATAAGCTTAGAGTTGCTCAGTTCAGCGCCAACTTTCGGTTCAACAAAACAACAAAGGCTCTCTGTGATCTTAGGCGAAATCTTTGAAAGAAATGCTGCACTGTTTGGCGACCAGACTGCCATCTACTTCAACGATCAGGAAGTCACTCATGCGACGCTGTTAGCGCGCGCGTATCAACTGGGTAATGCGCTACTGTCGTTAGGCTTACGCCGCCAAGACCGGATCGCGATCTTGGCGCAAAATTGTGTCGAAACTCTTGAACTGATTGCAGCTACCGGGCTCACAGGCATCACCAGCGTCGGCCTGAACTACCGCCTCAGTGCGCGTGAGCAAGTGCATATTCTTCAGGATAGCGCCCCAAGCGTATGGCTCTTTGAAGCGCAATACGCCGAGCGCGTGCAAGAGATTTGCGCGAGCTTAGTCACTCTTCCCATCCTCATCTGCATCGGTACACCAACCCACACCCTGACCAACACTTACAAAGACTACGAGCGGCTCGTCAGCCAAGCCGCATCAACTCGACCAACTTTAATCGCACGCGAGCAAGACACCATTTTTTTGGTCTATACCAGCGGCACCACCGGCCAGCCCAAAGGCGTGATGCACAGCCAACGCACTCAACTTGAGCAAACTAAGAGTTGTTCAAATATCTTTGCTGCAAGCCCGCAAGATTGCGCGTTACTTGTGATGCCTTTCTATCACTTGGGCGCAATCAGTATTTACTTGTCATATGCCTGGGCCGGTGGCGCCGTTGCGGTGCACCGCGCATTTGATGCAAACCAAGTCTTGACAGCGTTCGCACAGCTTCCCATCACGGCAGCGCACTTAGCTCCAATTATGATTCAAACCTTGCTTGACGCACCGAGCGAGCAACTCAAGCAACAGAACAATTTACATACCGTAATTTATTCCTCTGCACCGATGCCTGTGCCCTTACTTAAGCGGGCAATCCAACAATTTGGGCCGATCTTCATGCAAGTCTACGGCATGACTGAAAGCATGCTGGGCACTTGTCTTTATAAGCACCAGCACTTGCTTGAAGGCAAGCCACAAGACGTCAAGCGCCTGGCCTCAGCTGGTCAGCCCTACTTTGGTTGTCAAATCGTCCTGCGCAAAGACGATGGCTCGCCTTGCAGCACGAACGAAGTTGGCGAAATTACCATCTTGTCAGACGCCACCATGCAAGGCTACTGGAACAACTCTATCGCCACGCATCAGACACTGCGCGACGGTTGGTGCTACACCGGCGACATGGGCTACTTTGATGACAATCATTTTTTATTTTTAGTCGATCGAAAAAAAGACATGATTATTTCGGGCGGTGAAAATATTTATTCGCGCGAGGTTGAAGAAGCATTACTCACACATCCCGCAGTGTTTGAGACGGCCGTCGTTGGGGTGCCCGATGACAAGTGGGGAGAGTCAGTCATGGCGTTTGTGGTGTGCCGCAGTGCGCACCCAACCCCACTCGAGTTAGTTGAGCATTGCCGCACGCAAATCGCCAGTTATAAAAAACCAAAGTATTTAACCTTTATCGAGGCGCTGCCCAGAGTTGCCAGCACCAACAAAGTCGACAAAAAAGCCTTACGCACACAAGCACTATGCTGCTTTGCAGCATCAAAAATCTCAAAAGACAATACCGATTAACGCCTAGGCAGACGGTTGGACACAGAGCCAAAATCCTGAAAGAATGCCGCAGGTCAAGCGTTGCATGTAAAAGCGCACGATAATTAAAACCGCTGTCATCGGCTAAGCATCTTGCCTGACTTGGTGACACCACATTCAGGAGCAGTCTCATGAAAAAACTTATCCTAGGGCTTACCCTTATGCAGGCTGCTTGGGCGCTGCCCGCGGCGGCAGCAGACTACAGCATCGGAGCCATTTTCCCGATGAGTGGCCCCAACGCCGAATACGGCCAAATTTTTGGCACGGGCGTCAACTTAGCGGTTGAACATATCAACGCCGATAAAAAATTATCTGGCACCTTGTCAGTGATTTACGAAGATAGTCAGGCACTGCCTGCACAGGGCGTGACTGCGGCCACCAAACTGGTTAACGTCTCAAAAGTCCCATACGCACTGTCGGCCTTCACAGGCGTCTCTAAGGCCGTCGCCTCTGTCGGCGCGCGCACCAAAACCGTGATGGTCAATGGCGGTGGCGTCGGCCCCGACCTCGCCACACTGGGCGAATACTTCTGGAACACCATTCCTTTAGCTAACTTTGAAGTGCGTGCCATGGCCCCCTTCTTGGTCAAAGACAAGGGCTTTAAACGTGTTGCTATGGTGTATGTCGATGACCCAATCGGCCAGTCGCTTCTGACAGACCTCACCACCGAAGTTAAAGCCGCAGGCGGCGAAATGGTGGGTAACTTTTCGATTCCGACCACCGCACAACAATTTTCAGGAATCGCGGCCCGCGTACGCGACACCAAACCTGATGTTGTATACATCGCGTCTTATGGCAATCAGCAAGTTCAATTGATTAAGCAATTGCGCGACAACGGTATCAGCCAACCGATTGCCAGCTATTCAGCGTTCTCAACACCCTCTGTCTTGACGTTACCCGAAGCAAAAGGTGTTTACTTTTCGGCGCAGCAGTTGAATCTGACGCGTGACGACCCACTCACTAAGCGCGTGGTTGCTGACTACAAAGCCAAGTACAACAAAGAGCCAGGCGCCTACGTGGTGAACTATTACAACGCGGTGTTAACGTTTGCCGAGCTCGCCTCGGCTCTCGAGAAAGCAGGCAAACCCGTTACCGGCGAAAACTTACTTGCCCAACGCAAAGCCACCAAGACCTTTGAATTTGTCGGTGCCACCGTGTCGTTCGCTGAAGATGGCACAGTCAAAGCCCCGATTCAAATCAACGAAATCGTTGGCGACGGCACCACCAAAGTGGTCTCGGCAGGCAAATAAGTTGTCTCGGCAGGCAAATAAGTTTTTAGCGCTTTAGATTGCTTTAGGATATTGCCCCATGCTGTTTACGCAACTTTTTATTAATGGACTGCAAACCGGCGCGCTCTACGCGCTGATTGCAGCCGGGTTTTCGCTGATTTTTGGCATGACCCGAATTTTTCACGCTGCGCATGGGGCAACCTTTACGATTGCTGGTTATATTTTTTATGAGTGTTATTCGGTATTACACCTGAGCTGGCCGGTGGCGGCGCTTGCAGCCACCTTCGCAGCTAGCGTATTTGGTGTCTTGCTCGACCGCTATGTCTACGCAATCATTCAACGTCACGAAGGTTCATTTTTTACGGTGTTTGTCGCCTCGTTTGGTATGGCAATCATCGTTCAAAATTTAATCGCCATGATCTTCGAGCGCGGCGCCGTGACGGTCTCGACCCCACTGAGCAAAAGTCTTGAGGTGATGCCCGGCCTGTATGTCGCACCGATTGCAGCGGTCGTCATTCTTTGCGCTGTCATATTTTTTATGGCGCTACAGTGGTTGCTAACCAAGACCAGTATGGGTATTGCCCTCAGAGCGTTAGGTGAAAATCCAACACTCATCGAGGTCTATGGTTTAACACCACGCTTACTTTCGCAATATGTTTTTTTAATCGGCTCGATTCTCGTTGTGCCGGCGGCCATCTTGACTGCAGCGACCTCTGGCTTAAACCCTGCCATGGGTAACCACGTGATGCTCATCAGCATTGCCGCAACAATCGTAGGAGGCGTCGGCAGTTTGCGCGGGGCGGCGATGGCGGGTCTCATCTTAGGGATGGCTGAAAACCTGTGCCTCTCAGTGATTGACCCGCAATGGAGCGAAGCCGTCACGTTTGTGATTCTGTTCTTGTTCATCCTGTTCCGCCCCGGTGGTGTGTACGGCCGCGCGGTTGTGTCCTAAAAGAGAACATCACATGATTGCCTACCTTCAAAATATTGCAGTACTGTTTTGCATCAATGCCATTTTGGCTTTGACCTTAAATTTCATCATGGGTTATGCCGGTATTTTTTCGCTCGCTCATGCCATCTTCTTTGGCGTGGGCGCGTACGCCACTGCGTACATCGCGATGCATGCGTCTGACTCGTTGCTACTTTGCATGGCCGCCTCGGCTGCCATCTCTGCGGTGTTATCGATGGCGCTTGCGTTGCCGGCGTTAAGGGTACGAGGTGAATACTTTGTTGCCGCCTCGCTTGGCCTACAAGTGATTGGCGTCACGATCTTCTCTGAATGGAAATCCATCACCGGCGGTCTAGGTGGCATGATCGGGATTCCGCGACCCAAATTATGGGGCTACACCTTCAACGACGACACGGCATTTTTAGCGCTTGCCCTAGTCGTGCTTGGCATTGTTGTGGGCATCACTGCGCTGCTGGTGCGAGGCAGTTTTGGCCGAAGTTTGATGGCAATTCGGGATAGCGAATCCGCAGCGCAAACCTATGGCAAGCACGTCAACGCCATTAAAACTTTGTCTGTCGCCGTCGCTGCGGGCTTGGCCGGCGTGGCTGGATCGCTCTACGCTTTTTATATCAGTTTTATTAACGTCGAAAGCTTCATGCTAGAGACCTCGATTTTATTGATGGCCATGGTCATCATCGGCGGTACTGGCACCCTGTTTGGGCCAATCGTTGGGGCTGCGCTACTGATGTCGCTACCGGCCGCCCTGACCTATCTGCCATTTTTACCACCGACTGAACTCGGCTCGATTCAACAAATCATTTATGGTTTAGCCATGGTGCTCTTGATGATGTTTCGCCCGGGCGGTTTGGTAGGCGGGCGCAGCAAGGAGAAGTCAGCATGACGACCTCAACTTCGTCGCAAGAGATCTTGCTGCAAATTAGAAACCTGAATAAAAACTTTGGTGGCTTGCAAGCCATTGACGATGTGACGCTAGATCTGCCCGCCGGTGTGATTACCACCTTGGTGGGCCCCAATGGCGCCGGCAAAACCACCTTGTTTAATCTGATCACAGGGCATTTAATCCCCACCAGTGGCACGGTACATTGGCTGGGCAAGCCGCTTAAAGGCGTACAGCCCTGGCAGGTGGCACGCCTAGGCATCGCACGTACCTTTCAAGATTTACGTCTGTACAGTCAAATGACTGTCGAAGAAAACGTGATGACGGTGATGGAACGCAGCAGTTGGCTTTGGCAAGGCGGTCGCAAAGCCGCCGAGCAACGCGTCACTGAAATTCTGACTGAAACTCAGTTACTCGAAAAGCGTCAAGAACGCGCGGTTGATCTTGCCTACGCCGAACGAAAATTTTTAAGCCTTGCCCGAATTATGGCAAGCGAGGCGAAGCTCTGGCTGCTAGACGAACCCGCCTCAGGCCTGGACCCCCGCTCTTTTGATCGTTTCGTAACGTTGTTACGCGCTTATGCCAAGCGTGGAATCACCATTTGCATCATTGAACATAACCTCGACATCGTGATCAAACTTTCGGATCGTGTCGCGTTTTTGGATCAAGGCAAATTGCTGGCTCAAGGCAGCTCAGAAGATATCTTAAAAGATCCGCATCTGGCAGCCATCTACTTTGGAGAGCGCGCATGACCGCGGCTAATTTTCTTGAAGCCAAGAACCTGCGAGTAGGTTATGGCGGCAGGCCTGTGCTCGATAACTTTAACGTGAGCCTTGGCTACAACGAAGTGCTTTGCTTGATCGGACACAACGGCGCGGGTAAGTCGACCTTGTTGAAAGCCTTGTTTGGCCTCGTGCCCTTAGCCGAAGGTACGATTACGCTTGAGGGCAGCACCGTTGCTAAGCCCGATCCACGCGGCATGAACGCCGCCAGTATCGCGATGGTGCCCGAAGGCCGAGGCGTCTTTCCAGGCTTAACCGTCGCCGAGATCATGCGGCTGGGCTTTTGGGCCAACGGCATCCCCGCGGGCGAACAGGCGGCTCGACTGGAATGGGTCATGAACGTGCTCCCGATGATCAAAAAGTTTTATACACAACGCGCAGGTACCCTCTCTGGCGGACAGCAACAGATGGTGTCTTTAGGCCGCGCACTGCTTGGCCAGCCGCGCTGTCTCTTGCTTGACGAGCCCTCGATTGGCCTGGCACCAAAACTCTTTCAAGATTTGGCGGGCCCCTTACGTGCCCTGCAGCAAGAGCGCAAGATGTCGATTTTGATCGTCGAGCAAAATGTGCGCGAAGCGCTCAAAATTTCAGATCGCGTCATCGTGATGAAATCAGGACAATTGATTCGTGAAGGCACACCCGAAGCCTTTAGCAATAACGCCGACCTGATGGAACTTTATTAATACCCTTCAGCTGCACATGTTGCACAGAAAACGCTATTCACATGCCGCAACTGAACCCCTTGCAGTAGGAGCTTGATTGACATGACGCATTCGTATACATTGCGCTCGGTCTATGAGCCCCACTTCCTTCAAGCACCCAATGCAACCATGCTGATCCAAGAGGGTCAGCCTATTTCGTATTTACAGTTTGAACAACTCGTACAAGAGACTGCAGCGTGGCTGACCCAACAAGGCGTCAAGCGCGGTGATCATGTTGCGGTCTGGTTAATCAACCGCGTCGAGTGGCTTGCAATATTTTTTGCGCTTGCCCGTTTAGGCGCCACACTCGTTGCCGTCAACACAAAATACCGCAGCCACGAAGTTCACTACATCCTGGCAAATTCACACGCCCAGTTTTTAATCCTGCAATTGAATTTTCGAAAAATTGATTTTGCCGAGGTGATCAAAGGCGTTGATGCCAGCGACTTGACTCACCTCAAAACGATCATGATGGTCGATGCCGACGACAGTACACCGACAACGCTGCTGAACCGACCGGTCGTGCGTTTTTTGCCTAGACTCGCGCCAAAAGCAAAGACTTCGCTCGATACAAACGCCTTAGCGCTTGAAGACCTCCCCGTCATTTTTTTCACAACCTCAGGCACGACCAAGGGCCCAAAGCTGGTCGTACATACTCAAAAAACCCTCAGCGAGCACGCGCGACACGTTGCAACGAGCTATGAGTTTGGCGCCCCCAACGATACGCTGCTAACCGCACTGCCACTTTGTGGCGTGTACGGCCTGAACAGCGTTTTGGCTGC
Source organism: Alcaligenaceae bacterium (assembly GCA_947378965.1). Classification (GTDB taxonomy): domain Bacteria; phylum Pseudomonadota; class Gammaproteobacteria; order Burkholderiales; family Burkholderiaceae_B; genus Zwartia. The sequence goes on from CANCMG010000099.1 coordinate 12,579, forward strand.
CATCGCCGCAGGCATGCCAGTTGTTCTGATGGATTTTTTTGACGTGACCTCGGCAAGTCAACTCATCAAACGACACCAGATCACCCATATTTTTGGCAGCGACGAAATGCTGCGTCGCTTCGCAGAGCAAAACCCTGAGCCCATTGCGTTTACCTCGCTCAAACTGTTTGGCTTTGCTGCCTTCAGCGCACGCTTTATTGAGCTCGCACAAGAGTTAACACCCCGTGGGTTTCCGATGCGAGGCCTCTACGGGTCGAGCGAAGTGCATGCTTTATTTTCTGCACAGCGCCCCGAGCTACCGCTCGAGGAGCGTGTGCTGGGCGGAGGCACACCCGCGGCCGGCGCGCAAGCCTCAGTACGGGTGCGAGACCCCGACACCTTAGCGCTTTGCGCCCCCGGTATTTCAGGTGAGATCGAGATCAAATCAGCCACCTTATTCAAAGGCTATTTCAATAATCCAGAGGCCACTGCTCAAGCGTTTACCCAAGATGGCTACTTCAAAACCGGTGACCTAGGCTACCTGCGCAGTGATGGTAGTTTTGTTTACCAATCGCGTATGGGCGACACGATGCGACTAGGTGGCTTTTTAGTTGACCCGGCTGAAATCGAAGATGTGCTAGCTGCACAACCTGAAATCGAAAGCGCTCAGGTCGTAGGTGTTGAAATCAATGGCCAACCCCGTGCCGTGGCCTTTGCGATTGCAAAAAACAAACAATTCCCACCAGACGTGAGCGCAACGCTTAAAGGTGTCGCCAAAACACTAGCCGCGTTCAAAATCCCCGCACACCTTTGGTTTGTTGATGAGTTTCCAACAACAGCCAGTGCCAACGGACAAAAATTTCAGCGCGTCAAACTCAGAGACATGGCGCTAGAGAAGCTAGCTACTTAGCCACACCCGGCTCGTAACGCGCCCCCAACCGTAGTGCCTCGGCTCTTAAAAATTCAAGCGCCAACGCAGCTGGCTCGGGGTCACCCTTTACGCCCAACTCAATGTGCGGCACTCCGCCACCCTCTCCCACCGACGGCAGACTAAAGGCTCGCACGCCGGGCCATTTTTGCTCGAGCGCTTCGAGTGCAGGCGTGATCCGTGATTCGGGCATACCATAGACCAAGAACGAATGTTCGACCTGCTGATTTTTATGATGTAAGTGCGCATAGCGGCTATCAAGCGTCGCCTCAAGCATCGGCCACGCCATTACCGGAAACCCCGGTACAAACGTATGGTTTTGGATGAAGAATCCAGGGATACGATTAAAAGGATTGACCACCGCCTCGCACCCCTGCGGAAAATAACCCATCTGCAAGCGCTGCTGATTTTCGGGGGCATTGATATCAGGATTGGCGCCGCCTTTAGCGGCAGTTTCGGCCACTCGCAAGCCAATTTGCTCAGCCGCAAAGGGGTGCAGCGCCAAAGGTAATTTCAGGGCGGCGGCTGCAGCCTGACGGGTATGATCATCTGGCGTGGCACCAATGCCACCGCAACTAAAGACGATATCGCCCGAGGCAAAGCTACGCTCGAGGGCCGCGGTCAGCAAGGCGCGATCATCGGACAAGACTTCGACCCAAGACAACTGTAAACCACGCGCGCTCAGTAGTTCGATCACCTTAGACATATGCTTGTCTTGCCGGCGACCCGACAAGATTTCGTCACCAACAATAATCAATCCAAACCGCGCGTTGTCTTGGGAGGCAGACATGATGTTTCCAGAAAAAATTAAAGTCAGTCAAATTTGAGGGTAGGTGACATTTCAGCACAAATGCGAGGGCCTTGGTCGACTGATGGCGAGTCAGCCTCGAACATTTAGTGAATTTCGCTACGTAACTGGCGCAAGCTTGCTAGTCCATAGTGCGTGTAAACCAGCCCCGAGAATACAGGTAAAAATACCCAAGCCGGAGGCAGCAAATTCAAACAGGCACAGAGCAATCCAATCACCCAAAACCCTGTGCCGTGACGCGCCAACAAAATTTTGCGCTCGGCAGCACTGGCATGCTCGACAATCGAATCAAGCCGCATCATGCGCGAAAAGGCAAAGGTCCACCACAAAAGCGACACTAGCAAGCCCAGAGGGGGAAACAACCAAAAGGGCAGCGTTAACACCCAACCCAATAAAAAAACCACACTCACCCACAGTGCGTTCCAGAAGCTCACGACAAAGCCATATTCGCCCTGCTTGGCCACGTCGGCATAGCGGTGGCGCGACAAATGCGAGACCACCAAGGGCATCACAAACACTGCCGCAACGGCTAAACCAAGAATCCCCGAAGCAGGCAACAGCAGCAGGAGGGCCGTCAGGGTCAGCAACCAAGCTTTAACCGATAATAACGAAAATAAACCGAGCGACACGAGCCACTCATTTGCGTCGATCAGAATACTAGAATCAGTCACTAGCTGATTGAGCCAAGCGGTGAGTGGCCCGAGTGCCACAGAGACAAGCACAATGACGGCCCCCAACATAATCAAAAATGGCATCAACATGGCGAACAACATGCGAGGATGGCATTGCGACACGAGTGCGCGACCGAACGCTTGACCCACCCCTTGTAAACCGAGCGATTGCTGCGTGATTTGGGATTGCTGCGTTGTTTGGGTTGGATTCAACGTGAAATTCTCCGAAAGACATACGACTCTGTAGGACTGCGCCCAAGGCGGGCGACCCTAGCCAAACACGCAAACGAGGCTATCATAGACAAATCTGATCCTCTTTGCTGTCGAAACCGTGTACTTTCCAAACTCGCCAACACTAGCCCGCGCCCTTGAGCAACCCGAACTCATGGTGGTCTTGTGTTTTTGTGCTGCCTGGTGCGATGCATGCAAAGCTTACCAGCCAAAATTCGAAGCGCTCGGCCAACAACATCCCGACACCTGTTTCATCTGGGCAGATATTGAGGATTATCCCGAACTGCTGGGCGATGAAGACGTTGAAAATTTTCCGACGATCGCGATTGTGCAAGATGCTCACGTTCGTTTTATGGGGACCTTGTTGCCCCATATTGAGCACCTGAACCGCTTGATTCAGAC
>CANCMG010000100.1 GCA_947378965.1 Alcaligenaceae bacterium
AAAAAATTACAAGATCCTGCGATTCGCCAACGCATTTTGACTGAGCAACGCGATCTGGTCGACCGTCGCGCTGAGACCCTCTTCGGTAGCTTTCACAAAATGTATCGCATGGCTGAACGGCCAGATTACGAACCAGATCCAAGCCAAAGCGTCGCTGCGCTGGCCAAGCAAGGCAACAAAGTCCCCCTCGAAATGGTGTACGACCTCATGCTCGAGCAAGACGGTCGTGCGATTATTTACTATCCAAGCTTTAACTATTCGTACGAAAATCTCGACCATATTCACCAACTGATGCAACACCGCCACACCGTGAACAGCTTGTCGGATGGCGGTGCGCACTGTAACTATATTTGCGACGTCAGTTTGCCGACCTTCATGCTCACGCACTGGACCAAAGACCGCACACGCGGCCCCTTGTTGCCGCTTGAGCATATTGTGAAGCGTCAAACCTTCGATACCGCGCAGGTCTATGGCTTGCACGACCGCGGCTTATTAAAAGTCGGCTACAAGGCTGATATCAATGTGATTGATCCTGAGGCGCTCTCACTGCATCGACCTGAGTTTGTGCATGATCTGCCTGCGGGCGGCAGACGCTTGGTACAGCGCGCTGATGGCTACCTTGCCACGATTGTGCGAGGCGAGCCTATTTTTGAAAACGCTCAGGCGACAGGGAACTTGCCAGGTAAAGTGCTGCGGGGAAGACAAGCCAGCCACTAAGGGCTGCTAGTGAAATCACTCACCTGACACGTTGCTTATGCGGCGGAGTCAAAATTTGACATCCCAGAACTCATACGCCGCTTATTCGACGAGGTCGAGCTGAGGCAAACAGGCTATCGAAGTTCTTCAGCCAAAAAAACTACGTCGCGTCCGTCAGGCCTAAATAAATCCGTCGCACCTGGGGGTCGGTTGCGAGCGCCTGAGCCGTGCCTTCGAGAACAGTTTTGCCGGTTTGTAGCACGTAGGCATAGTCTGCCACTTCAAGCGCGAGCTGTACCGATTGCTCTGCAATCAATAGCGTCAAGCCAGCGTGGTGCAAGCGTGACAGGGTCTCGTAGAGTGTTTCAACAATCGCCGGAGCGAGCCCAAGACTCGGCTCATCAAGCAATAAAATTTTAGGTGCACTCATCAGCGCACGGCCTACCGCCAACATCTGACGCTCTCCACCCGAGAGAGTACCAGCGCGTTGCTTACGTCGTTCTTTCAAACGCGGAAAAAACTCGAATACTTTCTCGAGTAAACCAGGAATTTCCTTTTTATCGCCCAAAGGTGTCGTGCCAAGCATCAGATTTTGCTCAACCGTTTGCTGGGTAAACAAATGCCATCCTTCAGGTGACAAGGCGACCCCTTTACGCACGACAGCGTAAGCCGGCTCACCACCAATGCTCTCATTACCCCAGTGGATCGACCCAGCGCTAGAGGGCACAAGCCCAGCAATCGCATTCAAGGTGGTGGTCTTGCCAGCACCGTTTGAACCAAGTAAGGCAACGATGGATCCTGCTGGCACTTCGATCGACACATCAGCAATCCCGACCAGATCGCCGTAACGGACCTCAAGGTGCTTGACTGTTAATTGAGGATTTTTAACGTTCATGTATTTTGTTCACGTTTTTTATTGAGCGACCGACCAAGATACGCCTCAATCACCGCAGGGTCATTCACCACGTCGGTCGGTGCACCACTTGCAATGACCTTGCCTTGATTAAATACCAACACTCGGTCCGTTAAAGACAATATGACTTCCATGATGTGCTCAACGATCACAAGCGTGATGCCCGACTGGTGAATCTGACGCACTAACTCAATCGCCAACTGCACCTCTGAGGGGGTCAAACCCGCCAACGCCTCGTCAAGTAACATCAGCTTCGGCTCAGTGGCTAACACCCTAGCAATCTCCAGGCGCTTTCGCCCAGGAGTGCCAAGGCTCTTGGCCTTTTGATCTGCAAGCGCAGTCAGCCCGGTTAAGTCGAGCACTCGCTGAGCATTTTCACGCGCATCTTTGACGCGAGGATGGCGCAAGAACGCGCCGACCATCACATTTTCAAGAATCGTTAATTCTTCAAACGTTGCAGGTAACTGAAACGTGCGTCCAATGCCAAGCTTGGCGTGCTCTTCGGGTGAGGCGTTCGTGACATCATGCCCATCGAACAGAACGCGACCTTTGGAAGGTTTTAAGTCGCCCACCAGACAATTAAAAAAGGTTGATTTCCCGGCGCCATTTGGTCCGATCAACCCAATAATCTCGCCCTGATTGATGGTGAGCGAAGCGCCATCGACAGCACGAAATCCGCCAAAATACATGCCAACATCTTCAGCCTGAAGCAACATATCAGCGCCCCGCCTGAGCTTGAGGCGACGACGAAGCGAGCGCCTCTTTGAGCGCCGCGGCACGACGAGAGGCACGCCGGTCACGCACGCGCTCCCACAGCTCGAGCAGACCACCCGGTTCAAAACGAGCAATCAACATGATGATGCCACCATACAAGATGTAAGTGAAACCAGTCCCGCCCCCGCCAAATAGCGTGTTGGTCTCAGACTGCAGAGGGATCAAGATCACTGCGCCTAACAATGGCCCCAGTAATCGCCCTGCACCACCTAAGGCAGCCACAATCACCATATTGACCGAGACCAAAATACCAAAACCACTTGCTGGATCAGCAAAGCCGAATTTGATGGCATACAGAGAGCCGGCTAGCGAAGTGAAAATCGCACTCAAAATAAAGATGTACAGCTTGCATCGACTGACTGGCACCCCCAAACTGCGGGCAGCGCGTTCACCCGAGCGAAGCGCGCGCAAATAATAGCCAAAGCGACTGCGTTCGATACAGTAGGTCATCACAAGTAATACCGCGAGCACTGTCAAAAACATGTAGTAGTAAGGGATGGAGCTGCGAAAGACCAAGTCAGACCAGTCACGCGCCACCGCAGGACCCGTCAAACCAATTGACGCACCGACAAAATCCCAATTGCTGACTAAGATGCGAATCAACTCAGCTACCGCAATCGTGGCCATACTGAAGTAGTGACCACTTAAGCGAAAGGTCGGAATCCCGATCACCACTGCGATCGCAACGCTGACGGCAATCCCCGCCGGAAAGCCATACAACGGGCTGACCTCCCAGAGTTTGTAAAACAGCAAAGGCATATAAGCGCCTGCGCCAAAAAACACGGCGTTACCCACCGACACCTGGCCTGCGTACCCACCAATCAGATTCCAGGCCGACGCAGAGATTGCTGCGAGCAGAACTAACGAACCAAGTTGTTCGTAGTAGGGATTATCAAAACTCAGTGGAAACAAGACCAGAACCAAGGTGAGAGCAATCCACCCGCTGCGACGCACCATCATGCTTTCCCCATCAGACCGCGAGGGCGAACCCAAAGTACCAACACAAAGAGCGCATAGACAAACACGTCTTGATAAATCGGCCCAAAATAAAAGGCAGACAACGACTCGATCAAGCCGATGATTAATCCAGCTAGCATCGCGCCTGGCACGCTGCCAAAACCACCGAAGGTCACCACCACAAACGCAATTAACCCGAGCGATTCACCGACTGTTGCAGAGATCGGAAAAAACGTCGCAATCAACGCGCCAGCGATACCAGCACTAGCACCCGATAAACCCCAGGCAATCGCCTGCATGCGATCAGGGCGAATGCCCATGAGCATCGCCGCATTACGATTTTCAGCGACCGCCAAAATTTGACTGCCTAGCATCGTGCGTGTGAGCAATAGATGCATGCCAATCGTAATGACCAAGGCCACGCAGCCAGCCACGAGCTTGGGTGCACTGAGCAAGATCCCACCAACATTCAGGCTTGGGCCAAGGATGTCTTCGGGCAGGCTGACGAAACTTGAGCCAAAGGCCCAAAAAGCCGAATAGCGCAGCACAAGAACAAGCCCAAAGGTTGAGAGGATTTGGGCTAGCATTGGTCCGCGCATGACCCGTTTAATCAGGCATATGTAGACCAATACCCCCAGAATAAAGAGCATCACGGCCGCCGCCAAGCTAAAACTTGCCACACCAAAGTGCAGTAGCGTAAACGCCCAAAAGCTGACGTACATGCCCAACATCACAAACTCGCCATGGGCAAAGTTAATGACATTCATCATGCCCCACACTAGCGTCAAGCCTGAAGAAAACAGAGCGTAGACCGCCCCAATCAACAGGCCGGCCACGATCACTTGCATCAAAACCATTTACCTGACCTTTCGCAAAAAATTAAACCAATCGGACAGGATTTATTTCCAGCCTTTGAAAGGATAGACCAAGGGTTTTTCAGCCGCTGCTGCCGGCCAAATTGACACATACTGGCTGTTGATCAGCTGAATCAAATAGGCAGAGGCCAACACGTTTTGACCTTTCGCATCAAACTTCACGCCGTTGTAACCCATCATTAACTGATTGGCCTTCAAATCAGTTTTTTGCAGAGCAGCCTGGATCGCCTCGGGTTTTGTTGAACCGGCGCGATTGATCGCCTCAGCCAAGACGAACAATGCCTGCATATCACGACCACTTGTATCGTCCATGTCGATACCAGTTTTCGCTTTGTACAACTCATTGATGCGCCAAGTCACACTGTCTTTCGCGCCAATACTCCAAGCGCTACGGTTGATCGCACCTTCAGCCAACTCACCGACCGCCTTAATAAAAGCGGGATCCGAAAAACCTGAATTGTCACCAATAATCAGCTGGGGACGGTAGTCAAGACTTTTCAGCGTCTTCATATACAGGATGGCATCCGACGTGTATGAAATAAAGATAATGGCGTCAGGTTTCTTTTCTTTTAGCTGCAACACTTGCGCAGAGACGTCTGCACCGTTCGCGTTGTAGGCAATATCGGCAACAATATTCACACCACGTTTTTTGGCGATCTCTCGAATCGTGCCAGAGACTGAAACACCATAATCGGTGTTTTCAAACACAATTGCGATTTTGTCACCTGGATGACCTGCTTTTTTCAACTCGCCCAAAAACTCCATATAGGCGTTCGCAAAATCGCTGGCAATTGGAGTTGTTCTGAACGTCCATTTAAAGCCACGCTCGGTAATATTGGCGGCGACACCATCACCCACAATAAATGGAACGCCATAACGCTCAGCAATTGCAGTCGCTGTCAGCGCGACGGCCGACTGATACGCCCCCACCATGCCAGCAACTTTTTCTTGTGTAATTAAACGTAAGGTCTGGGCCTGCCCCTCGCTGGGGCTACCCTGATGATCAGCGATCACCAATTTAATTTTTGCACCACCCAAATTAGGGAGGCCAACGCCGGCGCCCAAAGGCAAGCTCTCAAGGCCAGGGTGCTTCTTGTTGATAATTTCAGCAGCAATCTCGATCGCAGCGACCGCAGACTTGCCAGCGTTGCCAGAATTACCTGACAGCGGAAAGGTCACGCCAATTTTTACATCGGGTGGCGTCTGTGCCTGAGGTGCTGAAAGCAAGCTCGCCGAAAGTGCCGCTGCTGTCGCTAATTTTATAAACATTTTCATATTGTGTCTCCAGTTTTTTTAAATTTATGATGACTCGACTAGTTCGCATAACTTCTCGCGCCGATCTTAACCGACTTCAGGTATCAATCTTGACTGACCTTAGCCTTCGATCTTAATGTTGTTCGTCTTAATCACCTCAGCAAACTGTGCCTTGGTATCGCTTAAATATTTAGCAAATTCAGCACCCGTTTTGTAATCAATTTCAACGGCGATCCGGTTGTAAAGCTCTTTCGTCTCGGGCGCTTGCATGATCTCTTGCACCGCTTTGGCAAGGCGCTCCCGCAAGTCTTGGGGTAAACCGCCCGGCGCCACCAACCCCACCCAGGCACCTAAATTGAAGCCAGGCACATTGGCTGCCGTCGCAAGCGGCGGGATCCCTGGCGTGACGGCGCTGCCTTTCATCAATGAAACGCCCAACGCTTTCAAACGCCCATCGCGCACAAAGGGCATGGTTCCGGCAGCCGTCTCAATACAATAGCTCACCCGCCCTGCCATCACATCAGTTAAAGCTGGCGATGACCCTTTGTAGGGAACATGCACCGCTTTCAAGCCTGCCCGAGCATTAAAGGCTTCACAAATCAGATGCGCGGTAGCGCCAGTCCCCGACGAGGCAAAGGTGTACTTGCCGGGATTAGCTTTTACCAAGGCCACGAACTCGGCGGCATCTTTGACCGGAAAGTCAGGTGCCGTCACCAACAAATAGGGCGACAGCCCAGCCATTGCGATAAAGGTCAGATCTTTATCGACGTTGTAGGGGGTGTGCTGCAACAAGGGGCTCACCGTGAGTGGGCCACTTGAGGCTGCCAACAGCGTGTAGCCATCAGGCGCGGCCTTGGCGACAACATCGGTGCCAATCATGCCACCCGCACCGGCTTTGTTTTCGGCAACCACGGTTTGGCCCAAAATTTGCGACAAGCCCATTGCAAGCGAGCGACCGACCAAATCGGTGGCCTGCCCCGGAGGCCATGGGATCATCATTTTGATCGACCGGTTTGGATACGCGGCCTGCGCGAAAGACCCCAAAGGCAAGCCCACGCCAGCGGCAGCGAGCGAAGCCCCTAGCGCGCCCAAGAGCGTACGTCTGTGGGGGCTAGTTGGCTTGGTGCTTGTATTCGGCTGACCAAAAGCAGACTGTGTATTTTTTTTCATCGGTAGACACCTTATGATTCACTTAAGAATTTCATTTTAAAACCAATCGCGCAACTTCATTTTTTATCAAGCAAAACGCTGAGTTCTAACATGACCCTTGGCTGGCTAGGCACTGCAGCCTAACGATCTAGACACTGCATTACACTGCGAACTTAATGACCCATGACACATGACACGGCTAGCATGACCAACGACACACCGCGCGCGACAAATCAAAATATCAGTTTACCAATTGCTTGGTCAGACAGCCTAAACAGCCTGGCAAAGCGTTTTGACAGCCAGGTAGCAGCAATTGACTGTCAAGATAACCGCCTGACCTACTCAGAACTAAATCAACGAGCGCATGCTTTAGCACGGCACCTGCTTCAAGGTGGTTTAAAACCGGGTGAACCGATTGCCTCGCTGTTACCCAACTCAATTGAAGCCGTCTGGGCATCGTATGGCATTCGGCTTGCCGGCGCTACCGAAATCCCCCTTAGCTGGGGGTATACCCTAGACGAAATTCAATGGTGCGCTCAGCTTGCAAAGTTCAAGACTATCCTGACCCTTGAAAAACGCACTCTCGAGCTCTCAAGCTCGGGGTTTGACACCTTGCTGGCAGAAAGCATTGCTGCCGAACCTGCATTGCCGCACACACTAAACCAACCGCTTGCCCCAGTCGCCTTTGCTCAGGGGGCGCGCGTTCTTTTTACCTCAGGCACCACAGGCAAACCCAAAGGGGTTCTCTATACCAACGGCGCGCGTTGGCTGGGCGAACAATTACTCAAAGCCACCCTGCCCTTTGTACCCGAGCCCGGTGTCACAATTTTGCTGATGACGCCCTTTGTACACGGTGCTTCATTGCTGGCCTTTGCCTGGCTAGATCATGGTGCCACGATCATCTTGCATGACGGCGTCAATATCGAAAAAATCGCCCCCTTGCTAGACAGTGATTCGCTTGACGCAATTTTTGCGCCACCTACGGTACTCGCTAAAATCACTTCAGCGCTAGCAGGCAAACGCTACGATCACGTACGGTGCATTTTTACAGGCACACAACCACTCACACCCGCCCTGTACCAGCGGGCCAATGCCATGTTTGGCCCTAAAGTGCGGATCACGTTTGGCAAATCTGAGTGCGTCAACCCAATCACGGTGTTAGGCCCAAAAGACACCCATGACTATTTTTCACAAGCTGAGGTCCCAGCGGGCGCCTGTGTGGGTTGGCCAGCACCTGGCGTTGAAATCAAAATCGAAGCACCCGATGCGCTGACTGCACAAAATGAAGAGCGCAGTGATGGGGAGGTGTTATTGCGTTCGCCGCACATGTCTTCAGGCCTGATCGATAGCAATGGCTTTCGACCGCACCAACCTGAAGGCTGGCATCACACGGGCGACTTAGGGTATATCGATGCAGTGGGTCGCGTGGTACTGACAGGCCGCATCGCCGACGTCATCAAAACTGGCGGCTATCGCGTCAACCCCGACGAGATTGAGGTTCAACTGGCTGCCAACACCTTGTGTGCACAGATCTGTGTGACTTCGCTTGCGTCAGACTACTGGGGCGAAATCATTGTTGCGGTCGCCGAAGGCACACAAGACCAGTGGCAGCAGCAATGCGAGGCACTGCTGCAAGGCATGTCGCGCCATAAACGCCCAAGGCTTTATGTTTCGGTTCAGGCGTTACCTCGCAATCCCCAAGGCAAGATCAGTCGCAAAGCGGTCAGCAAGATGGTTCTTGCCACTCACACACTACTTGATGGCTCACACCCGCGGCTTGAACCGCTTAGCAATTAACTTTGGCACATCAAACGTCACACCCATGAGCCAGCTCGCGTCGATGACCGCTGCGAGCTAGCCTTGGTGCTAAGCGCTTAGTCTTTGTTCAACATGCCCAACCGTTCAATCGTCTTACGCTCTGCGGCATAAGTCCGCATGGCGTACTTGGTGTATTCCTCTGTGTTCATTTCGATGATGGGTTGATCAAACTGAGCAAACACCGCGAGAACCGCTGGGTCGGTCAAGGTCTTTTTAAAAGCATCGTGCAATATTTTGACCACGGCTGGATCCATATTTTTCGGGCCACACACACCGTAGGGTGAGTCTGCCACCGTGTCATAACCAAGTTGATTCAAGGTAGCCACGGTTGGCCAACGGGTCGTGCGCTTGCTGCCATAGGTTGCCAACAAGCGCAGCTTTCCTGCATCAACCATTTGCCCCCAACCCGTCGAGTCGCTCATCGCCATCGTATGACCACCCATGACCGCCTGAAGAGTTTGTGCACTACCTTTAAAAGGAATATGCGACAGTTCGATACCGGCCTGTTGAGCAAACTCTTCAATTGCCAGATGCGGACTTGAGCCAGTGCCAGGGGTCCCGTAGGTAAACTTATTAGGATTGAGCTTGGCCCAGGCGACCAAGTCCTTAATCGACTGAATCGGCGAATCAATCGGCACGACCAAACCAAACGTATAACCGGTTAGACAGATAATCCACGTAAAGTCTTTGGTTGTGTCAAAGGTTGTTTTTGACATGTGTGGCACGCGAAATACCGAAACTGGCAGTTGCGCAAGGGTATAGCCATCAGGCTTGGCATTGACCAGCTCAGCACCACCAAGCACGCCTGCCGCGCCAGGCTTGCTTTCGACAATGACGTTCACACCAAGCGTTTTTGACGCGCTCTCGGCCAGCACACGCATCACCACATCAGTCGCCCCGCCAGCTGGCCAGGGGCAGATATATTTGATGGGGCGAGTCGGAAACGTTGCCGCCTGAGCCAAGCCTGGCGCAAGTGCAGTTGCGGCCAAGGCAGCCGTTGATAATAAAAAATCGCGACGGTCAGTCATCTTCGTCTCTCATATTGTGGGTGGTTTGTGTGCATCGTAAAGCCAGATTCGAGCCACCGCAACGCCAAGAGACCGATACAAGGGTTCTACCTAGTATGTTTGGCAGTTTATTCAGCCAGTTTCGCGGTTAACCTTGTAGGGGTTCACTCTATCGCACTGAGAATATCAATGAAAAATCTAAAATACGCTGTCTTAGCAGGTGTGCTGGCCTTAGCCTCGGGTGCAGCCGTCGCGCAAGACTATCCCACTAAATCCATTAAATGGATTGTGCCCTATACGCCTGGTGGCTATACCGACAACGTGACTCGTTTAGTGACGACGCGCATGGCGACGATTCTAGGTCAGTCGATCATCATCGAAAACAAGCCTGGCGCGAATTCGATTATCGGCGTCGATCAAGCCGCGAAAGCTGCGCCCGATGGTTACACCATGCTCACGACCATCACCGCACACGCCGCCAACGTCACACTGTACGAAGGCAAGTTGCCGTTTGACCCTTACAAGTCGTTGATACCGATCTCGCTCGTAGCAATTACGCCATTGGTGCTGTCAGTGAATAAAGATCTGCCGGTAAACTCGATCGCAGAACTAATCGCCTATGCCAAAGCCAATCCTGGCAAGCTGTCTTTTGGCTCTTCAGGGGTTGGTGCGGCCGCACACTTAACGTCAGAACTTTTGAAATACACAGCGGGCATAGAAATGGTGCACGTCCCTTACAAGGGTACCGCACCTGCCATGACAGACTTAATGTCAAATAGTATTCAGATCCTGGTCGATGCGCCAAGCGGCGTAGGCGCCAACATCCGTGCCGGCAAAATCAAAGCGCTGGCATTTTTCTCTGACAAGCGTTTATCTAGCTACCCCGACGTACCCACGATTGTTGAATCTGGCGGTCCAAAACTTGAGTCCTCAAGCTGGGTGATGTTTTTTGCGCCTGCCGGCACCTCAATGGCGATCGTGAACAAGCTGTCCTCGACTGTCAAAGAAGCGCTGAAATCTGAAGAACTGACCAAACGCTTTGAGGAGCAAGGCATTATCACAGTTGGCAATACGCCTGCTGAGGCGGATGTATTTCTCAAAGCTGAAATCGCCAAGTGGGGTAATCTGATCAAGACTGTGGGCGTAAAAGCTGAGTAAGTCAGGATCGCGCAGGTAACGCCTCAACCACTTGCCGTGATACGGTACTTGCGCAAATGACGATTGACACAGCCTGCTTGCTGTGCGCTGACTACGACAACAACCCCTCCGACTGAAGCAGCGCTCTTGCCGCCTGTATCTCGTCAGCAGCTGCGCGATACAAGGGGGGGCGCACGGCTCCGCCTATCATTCCAAACATCTCAGTAATTGCCTTGGTTAAGGCAACGTTGTGCTGACCTTTAGCTAAGAACTTGCTATGCAATTGATTGGCGATGCGAACAATATGTTGCAGCGGTTGACGAGCCGCCTCATAGTCGCCGGCCTCGATCGCTGCCATAAACTCGGCGCAATAGGGCTTGGCCTTTGACTGCATATAAAGTGGCCGAGACGAGCCAAACAAAAATTTCGGCATGATCGACGGACCAAACGCGGCCAGTCCGTAAAGATGATATTCCTCAAGAGGACAGCTAATCGGCAGCAGATGCCCAGCAGCGGCAAGCATGGCCGAATATTTATCTAAGCTTAAAGCCGCCTCTTTGACCAAGCATATGGTGTCAATGCCAGCCAAGCGCACCATCTCTGCTGGCGTGATGTAATAGCCAAGCTCAGACAGAGTTGAGCTATATACACAAATACCGATATCCACTGCATTGGCCAAGTTCTGATAGTAATCAAACACCCCATCGGCAGAGCGTGGCCCATAATAAGGCGGCCAACACATCACTAAGTCAGCGCCTGCCGTCTGCGCATGTCGTGCTAACTCGATCGAATCCTTGTAAGACGTATGTGAAACGCCCGCAATAATTGGAACCCGACCCGCGTTCGCTTCGATCATGGTATCCGTCACACGCTTACGCTCGTCCATGGTGAGGGTCCAAAACTCTTGATAGACCGAGCCCAAATACAACCCTCGCGCACCAGGCAAGCCAATTAAATGATCGACGTTGTGACGTAGCCCTGCATAATCAATTTCAAGATCATTTTTAAAGGGGGTCGTGGTTGTCACGATATACCCGCTCAGGGTATTGCGTGTCCATTGTTTTGCACTGGCTCTTTTATATTGCATCTCAAATCCCTGTTGCGCTCACCAAACGGTCACTGAAGTGACGTTTCATTGGGCTAATCAATTTTAATGTTGCTCTCAGTCACGACGCGATGCCACATCTCTCGCTCGGACTTGATGACTTGCCCAAAAAATGCAGCGTCTTTACCCAAGGGCTCGAGACCACGTTTCAAAAAATCTTTTTTGACATCCGCATCATTCACAATTGCCGTGAACTCTTTTGATAATTTATTCACAATTGCATCGGGTGTTCCGCTTGGTGCTAAAACACCATACCAACCCTCGACGACAAAATTGCTCAAACCGCTTTCTGCCACTGTCGGTAAATCTGGAGCCGCCGCTGACCGCACTTTGCTACTGATGGCTAGGGCTCGAATTTTTCCTGCCTCGACTTGTGGCATCACCAAGGTCATCGAGTCAAACACAACGGCCAAACGCCCACCAATCAAATCTGTCATGGCAGGCGCTGCCCCTTTGTAGGGAACATGCACCATTTGAATGTCCGCCTGCCGCATAAACAACTCCATGGCTAAATGGGCAGTCGAAGCGTTGCCGGCTGAACCATAACTTAAGCCACCGATTTTCTGTTTTGCCAAGGCTATGAAGTCGGCAAGTGTTTGTGCGGGCACCTGTGCATTGACCGCCAACAACAGGGGGTAACTTGTTAATAAACTCACAGGAGCCAGATCACGAACCGGATCGTAGGTTAGATTTTTATACAGCGACGGGTTCACTACGATCGGGCCAGGAAACGCCAGCAACAGCGTGTAGCCGTCAGGTGCTGCGCGTACAACGGCCTCGACGCCAATGTTGCCACCCGCCCCTGGCTTGTTGTCCACGACCACTGGTACACCCAAGCGTTCTTGCAACTTTTGGGCCATTTGCCGCGCGACAATATCGGTCATACCGCTTGCAGCAATCGGTGCCACAAGGCGGATTGATTTTGTTGGAAACTCTTGGGCGATCACCTGGCTGTGCGCCAAAGCGCCGATCAAACCCACAACACCCAGCATTAATATGTTTTTTCTGAAATGACGCAACATTCATTTATCTCCGAGCGCATTGAACAATTGGCGCCAATAGGCGCAATGTCCATTTATCATTATTGCTGACACTTGGTAGTATCATTTCTGCCAATTTACAACAAAGCGAAGCGCCATAGTCGAATTAGGCACATTTAGCCGAATTCCCCGAGCACCTTCCAACAGCTGAGACAAATTATGCAAACCAACTCGACCTTACCGCCGCAGCATGGCACCTACCCTTCAGGTGTTGCCGTCGTGATTGGCGGAAGCGGTGGGATCGGCAAGGGCATTTGCCTTGCGCTCGCCGCACAAGGTGCTCAGGTCGCACTGAGTTATCGCTCAAGTGCTCAAGCGGCGCAACAAACTGTCTACGAGATCGAGCAACTTGGCAACACAGCAGAAGCTTTTGCGCTAGAACTCTCTTCGCAAGAACAGGTCCACACTGCCTTAACTGAAATTAAAAACCGCTATCACTGCATTCACACTCTAGTTTTTGCCGCCGGTGCAGACATCACCATGACCTTTGTCGGTAATATCGATCACACAGAGTGGCATCGCACCATCAATCATGAACTCAATGGATTTTTTCACGTCATCAAGACTGTCTTGCCAATGATGCGACAAACCGGTGGCGGCTCCATCGTCGCCATTACGACAGCCGGACTCGATCGTCATCCGCCTTTAGATATCTTATCAACTGCACCGAAGGCGGGGATCGAAGCTTTGGTCAGGGGCATTGCTCGAGAAGAGGGGCGATACAACATCCGCGCGAACTGCGTTGCCCCAGGGGTGGTAGATGGCGGATTATTTGACCGACTGAAACCACAAGTGAAGCCAGAATTTATCGAGGCAATGAAACGCAACACTGCCCTTAAACGCTTTGGAACAATCGAAGAAGTCGCGGGGGTCGCCGCATTTTTGACTACGCCAGCGGCTGCGTATGTGACCGGCCAACATCTATGCGTAGATGGTGGTTACTCGGTATGAACGAGTCACTACTATCAGTCGTAGATGGACTCACTCTGGGTCAAGCGCTCAGGCAATCCAGTACGCGCTGGCCAGAACAAGAATTTTTTAAAACCACTGATGTTGCAGTCACTTTTTCACAATTTGACCAACGCGTCGACCAATTTTCTAAGTCCCTTTTGACGCTTGGCTTAGCACGACAAGATCACGTCGCCGTTTGGCTTGGCAACTCGCTTGAATGGGCGCTCACGTTTTGTGCCTGCGCTCGAATCGGTGCTGTGCTAGTGCCAATCAACACGCGTTATACCGCCTCAGAGGCTGCCTATATTTTGGCGCAATCCGATGCTAAGGCATTAGTCCTAACCTCGACGCTTTATGGCATAAATTATCTAAACATGCTTGAGCAGATTGCACCTAGCCTCGCGGATGCTCAGCACGGGGTCCTTGAATTAAAAGAGTTACCCGCACTTAAACACGTCATCCTGAGCGAGCCTGAACACGCAACGAGTCAAGTGACCTCCGTCAAACCCTTGCCTGTGTATGCTGTTCATCTTGAAGCTCTCATGGAACAACCGCAGGATCACGAACAGTTGCAACGAGCCGAACGAGTGGTGAGCGTTGAAGATATTTTATTAATCTGCTACACCTCTGGCACGACCGGAAAACCTAAAGGCGTGATGCACAACCATCGCGTCCTCAAACAAGCAACGCGGGTAGGCTTAGCGCTCGACCTCAAACCTGGCGGCCGCATCCTTGGACACATGCCGCTTTACCACGTCGCTGGTTTGTATATGGGCTTTGTCCCGGCGCTCACGCTCGGCGCCTGCTTTATCAATATGCCGCAATGGGAAACTACCCGCGCACTCGATTTACTCGAACAAGAACGCATCACCGCCTTCGGCGGAATCCCCACGCATTTTGTTGATTTGGTCAACCACCCCTCTGTGACGCAGCGAGATCTATCAAGCATCGAAAACGCCTGGATCGGCGGGTCTCCGGTTATGCAAGCCACGTTTGAGACATTTAAAACCGTACTTGGCCTCAAACAACTCATGTCAACCTACGGCATGACCGAAAATACCATTTCAACAAGTTTTAATCGCCTGACGGATCCCATCGAAGTGTGCTGCCAAAATCGAGCACCGATACTTGGCCCAAGCGAAGTCAAAATCATCGACCCTGTAACGCAGGTCGAACAACCCCGTGGTTTAGTCGGCGAGATTTGGTGTCGCGGCGAAACCGTCATGCTTGGCTATTACAAAAATCCTGAAGCAACGCGTGCAACCATCACCACGGATGGTTGGCTAAAAACCGGAGACCTTGGGCGTTTTGACGCCGAGGGTTTTTTGTCTGTGACGGGCCGGTTGAAAGACATGTATAAAACAGGCGGCACCAACGTGTACCCGGCAGAAGTTGAACAGTGTCTTGTGCAACACCCAGCGATCGCCATCGTTGCAATCGTGGGCGTGCCTGACGCACGGTTAGATGAAGTGGGCTTTGCCTTTATTCAGACACACCCAAACATGCATATTACACATGCAGAATTACGTGCGTTTTGTCAGGGCAAGTTAGCCGATTACAAAGTCCCACGCTATCTGAAATTGTTAGAAGCGATTCCGCGCACTACAACCGGAAAAGTACAACGTGCAGCGCTTGTTGAACTTGCAAGCGCTGAACGATTGTCTACCTCTTACTCGACACCAGGGTAAACATCGGCCCCATACACCCGACGCACTTCTTTTAGCATCTCGCCGCGCGGAGGAGCATAGGTCATCTGCTTGCTAATGAAATGACCAGTCAGACGTTGAATTTTGACAGCGGTTTCGCCCATTTTCGTCAACGCCACAGTGCCGTTCAAAATCGGCACACCATCCACATCATGAATATTGGCGTGGG
>CANCMG010000101.1 GCA_947378965.1 Alcaligenaceae bacterium
GTGCAGTCGTGGGTGGCGCCGAGGGGCGAGAAGCGATCTCTGTCAAACCCTGAGTCACTTAGGTTTGCGCACTAGTGGTCGACGACTCTCGTTCAAGGCAATAGCCCAACCCGCGCACGGTCGCAATTTTTACCCCGCTCTCTTCAAGCTTTTTACGTAATCTATGAACGTATACCTCGATCGCATTTGAGCTAACTTCTTCGCCCCACTCGCACAGGTGTTCAACGATTTGGGCTTTGCTGACCATTCTGCCGCTGCGAGTGAGTAATATTTCAAGCAAGCTGACCTCTCGCGCTGACAGATCTAAGGTCTGACTGCCCACCATCGCCACGCGACCGGTCTGGTCAAATTCGAGCTTACTGTGCCGCAAAATTGTTGAGCCACCACCCGCGCCGCGCCGAGCGAGGGCGCGCACGCGCGCCTCAAGCTCTGACAGAGAGAAAGGCTTGGCCATATAGTCATCGGCGCCCAAGTCAAGCCCTTTGACGCGCTGTTCAATACTGTCGGCAGCAGTCAGAATCAGTACTGGTACGCGCGACTGCCGAGCTCGTAGTTTGGTCAAGACGTCTAGTCCGCTCATGCGCGGTAAACCCAGATCCAAAATGAGCAGATCAAAGTCTGTCGCCATGAGGGCGGCGTCGGCGGCAACGCCATCACTGACGGCATCAACGGCATAACCACTTTGGCGTAAAGAACGCGTTAGGCCATCGGTCAATATGCTGTCGTCTTCTGCGATAAGAATACGCATGGTTTAAAAGAGCCAAGTGAGACGAAAGAGAGTCTATTCTGTCATAGCATATGGCATCTGCCTACAATGTTGCCAACATAATGGGGTAAACCCTATGTTCTGGCAGTGTTGTATAAAAGCCCTTGCTGTACTGTTTATATGTACAGTACAATTGTTTTAACGATTTCTACTCAAAGGATAGTCATGGACGAAAAAGCCCTCAAAGCCGGCTCCCCCGAAAAAGCCAAAGCACTGCTTGCAGCGCTCGCGCAAATCGAAAAGCAGTTCGGTAAAGGCTCCGTGATGCGTTACGGCGATAACGAGGTCGAACACGACATCCAAGTGGTGTCGACCGGTTCGCTGGGCCTAGATATCGCCCTAGGGGTCGGTGGTTTACCTCGCGGGCGCGTGATCGAAATCTATGGTCCTGAATCTTCAGGTAAAACGACACTCACCTTACAAGTCATTGCTGAAATGCAAAAGGTAGGTGGTACCTGCGCTTTCATTGATGCCGAGCATGCGCTTGATGTGCAATATGCCTCAAAATTAGGCGTGAATCTGACCGATCTGCTGATTTCACAGCCAGATACGGGTGAACAGGCTCTTGAAATTACTGACGCTCTGGTGCGTTCAGGCTCGGTCGACTTAATTGTGATCGACTCAGTCGCGGCACTGACCCCTAAAGCCGAAATCGAAGGCGAAATGGGTGATTCACTGCCTGGCTTGCAGGCCCGTTTAATGAGTCAGGCCCTGCGCAAACTCACCGCCAGTATCAAACGCACCAATTGCATGGTCATTTTCATCAACCAGATTCGGATGAAAATTGGCGTGATGTTCGGCAACCCTGAAACGACCACAGGTGGTAATGCGCTTAAGTTTTACGCCTCGGTACGCCTGGATATTCGCCGAATTGGCGGCATCAAAAAAGGTGACGAGGTTGTTGGTAACGAAACCCGCGTTAAGGTAGTAAAAAATAAAATCGCCCCGCCTTTTAAACAGGCCGAATTCGACATCATGTACGGGGCTGGTATTTCGCGCGAAGGCGAGATCATTGACTTGGGTGTCGTTGCAGGTATTGTTGATAAGGCAGGTGCTTGGTTCAGCTATAACGGCGATCGCATCGGTCAGGGTAAAGATAATGTGCGTGAATATCTGCGCGAGCATCCCGCCATGGCTATTGAGATTGAAAATCGAGTCCGTGAAAAGCTCGGCGTAGTCGCGCGTACGCCGTCGGTAGCAGAGGCCGCAGCCAGCGCTGCCGCTTCACCCACCAAAGCAGCCTCGAGCAAAGCGTCAAAAGCGGTCGCTGCAGAGCCTGACTCTGACGATGATCTTTGATTTTTTGATTCTTTGAGTTTTGGGGTCTCTGATTCTTTGATTCTTTGAGTTTTGGGGTCTCTGATTCTTTGATTCTTTGATTCTTTGATTCTTTGAGTTTTGAGGTCTTTGAGTCTCTGATTCTTTGATTCTTTGAGTCATTGATTATTTGACCCTTTGACCCTTTGAATCTTTGAATCTTTGAACCTTAGAATCTTTGAATCTTTGAATCTTTGAATCTTTGAATCTTTGAATCTTTGAATCTTTGAATCTTTGAATCTTTGAATCTTTGAATCTTTGAATCCGTAATTTTGGGCGATTTCAGCAGATGAGCGATGAATTCGAGACGGTGCGAGCGGCACCCGATCAAGTCAAACCGCGGTCCGGCCTATCCCTCAGGGCTCGGGCTGTTGGTTTGTTGTCGCGGCGTGAACATAGCCGCGTTGAACTGACTCGCAAGCTGTCAGCGCACGCTCAAAGCCCCGAAGAACTTAACGCGTTGCTAGAGGCGTTGGTTAAAGAGGGCTGGCAGTCAGACCAGCGCTTCGTTCAGGGATTTGTGCATCGCAAAGCGGGTCAGCAAGGTTTAGCCAAAATCGCGCAAGAACTCACGCAACAAGGCATTGAGGCCACGCAGGTTGCTCAGGTGCGGCTTGAGCTCAAAGATTCTGAGCTTGAGCGCGCTCAAAGCGTTTGGCAAAAAAAATTTAGCGCCAATGGTCCTCCGCAAAATACGACTGAATATGCTCGCCAAGGGCGATTTTTAGCCTCTCGCGGCTTTTCACACGAGGTGATTCACCGCGTGCTCAAACATCCGCCCGAATTTGAGTGTTGATGCGCACCTCAGGGGCAGCCTAGCCTGTCTGTATCCCGAGCCCGTCAGCAACGCGCACTCGCTGAAGCCTCTCTTGATTGACGTAACCCTTGACTGAAGCATCTCTTGAATGAAGCATCGCTTGACTGAAGAAGTACCTCTTGAGTGAGGCATCGCTTTACCGAAGCATCCCTTGACTGAGGTATCCCTTGACCGAAGCATCCCTGGTCCGAAGCACCTCTAGGTGATCTGTCGTTGTTGAGCTATACTTTTACGCATTGTTGCACCGTGTCATTTGCCAAGCCTATCCCGTATGCCTCTGCCGTTACCCGCTTATCCTCGCAAGCCAATGCACAACCGCTCAATTCAGGTTCACTCCTTTGAGCGTGAAGACGGTCTCTGGGATGTCGAGGCTGAATTAATCGACTCTAAGGCCTTTAGCTATACCAAACGCGATGGCAGCGAGCAAAAAGCTGGGCAGGCGTTTCATCACATGCACCTGCGTATCACGATTGACAGCAGCTTTAACATTCTGGATGCGATGGCAGCGTACGATGCCTCTCCGTTTGGCGAGCCCTGCACGTCAATCGCTGGCGAATACCGTGATTTGATCGGTATGAATCTTCTTAAAAGTTTCAGGCAGCAGGTTAAAGAACGTTTTAGCCGTACCGCGGGCTGTACCCACATGACAGAGTTGGCGGCAGTATTGCCCACAGCAGCCGTGCAAACGATGTCTGGGCAACGTCGCAATGCGGCCGATCCAACCAAACGACCCTATCAGCTAGGCGGCTGTACCGCCTGGCGTCTTGACGGTCCGATTACGAAAGAACTCTATCCTCAGTGGTATATCGCACCCGAGGTGATTGGTGCTGAAGTCTCTGAGAAATAGGCTGTTCAAAATCGTTTAAAGCACTTAAATGGTTTGAGTCAAGTTAGTTTTTGTATCCTTTATTAGTTTTTTGCATGTTTTATCTTTTTTAACGTTCAGGATTCCTATGAAAATCCACGAGTATCAGGGCAAAGAGTTGCTGCGTCAGTTTGGTGTAGTCGTGCCGCGTGGCATTCCGGTGTTTAGTGTTGATGAAGCAGTTGCTGCCGCCGAAAAACTAGGGGGCCCGGTCTGGGTCGTGAAAGCTCAGATTCATGCGGGCGGTCGCGGTAAAGGCGGCGGTGTCAAACTTGCACGCTCAATCGAAGAGGTTCGCAAGATTTCTGGCGAAATCCTTGGTATGCAGTTGATTACGCATCAAACAAGCCCACAGGGTCAAAAAGTACGTCGCCTGCTGATCGAAGAGGGCGCCGACATCAAAAAAGAGTATTACGTTGGTATTGTGACTGACCGCGGCACACAACGCGTGTGCGTGATGGCCTCAAGCGAAGGCGGAATGGACGTCGAAGAGGTGGCTGAACACCACCCCGAAAAAATCCTCAAGGTGTTTGTTGATCCCGGTGTTGGCTTGACCGACGCCGAAGCACAAACTCTTGCTCGCGGTATCGGCGTGCCTGAGGGCTCAGTGTCTAAGGCAGCGGCCGAGTTTCAGAAGCTCTATAAAGCGTACTGGGATACCGACGCATCACTGGCTGAAATTAATCCGTTGATTTTGACCGGCAGCGGCGACATCATTTCGCTTGATGCAAAATTTAATTTTGATCCGAACGCGCTGTTTCGCCATCCCGAAATCGTTGCGTATCGCGATCTCGACGAAGAAGATCCAGCCGAAATCGAAGCCAGCAAGCACGAACTGGCCTACATCCAGCTTGACGGCAATATTGGCTGCTTAGTCAATGGTGCGGGTTTGGCGATGGCAACGATGGACGCCATCAAATTGTTCGGCGGCGAACCTGCCAACTTTCTTGATGTGGGTGGTAGCGCGACTGCAGAGCGTGTCACTGAAGCTTTCAAAATCATGCTCAGCAACAAAGGTACCAAGGCTATTTTGGTCAATATTTTTGGCGGAATCATGCGTTGCGATGTGATTGCACAAGGTGTGATCACTGCGTGTAAAGCCGTGAATTTAAGCGTGCCTTTGGTGGTTCGCATGAAAGGTACCAACGAAGAGTTGGGCAAGAAAATGCTAGCCGATTCGGGTCTGCCTATCATCAGCGCTGACACAATGGCTGATGCCGCAACCCGCGTTGTCGCGGCGGCTAAATAATTCTGCCAGGGATACTGATATGTCGATTCTGATTAACAAAGATACAAAAGTTATTACTCAAGGTATTACCGGTAAAACGGGTCAATATCACACGCGTACCTCGCGTGCCTATGCCAATGGCGAAGCTGCCTTTGTGGCGGGCGTACATCCTAAAAAAGCCGGCGAAAATTTTGAAGGTATTCCGATTTTTGCCTCGGTCAAAGACGCTAAGGCAGAGACTGGCGCCAACGTGTCGGTGATTTATGTGCCGCCCGCAGGTGCCGCTGCAGCCATTTGGGAAGGCATCGAAGCCGAACTGGATTTAGTGATTTGCATCACCGAAGGCATCCCTGTGCGTGACTTGCTTGAGATCAAGTACCGTATGGCGCAAATGAACAGCAAAACGCTGTTGCTGGGGCCGAACTGCCCAGGTTTGATTACGCCTGATGAGATCAAGATCGGCATCATGCCCGGTCATATTCATCGTAAAGGCCGTGTGGGTATCGTCAGTCGTTCGGGTACCTTGACCTACGAAGCTGTTGCACAAGTCACTGAACTCGGTTTAGGTCAGTCTAGTGCGGTGGGTATCGGTGGCGATCCAATCAATGGTTTGAAGCACATTGATGTACTCAAACTGTTTAACGACGATCCTGATACCGATGCCGTCATCATGATCGGCGAAATCGGCGGTCCCGATGAAGTTAACGCAGCCTTGTGGGCAAAAGAGAACATGAAAAAGCCGATGGTTGGCTTTATCGCTGGTGTGACAGCACCTGCTGGCAAGCGCATGGGGCACGCAGGTGCACTGATTTCTGGCGGGGCCGACACGGCAGACGCCAAGCTTGAGATCATGGAAGCTTGCGGTATCCGCACAACCAAAAACCCTTCTGAAATGGGTAAGTTGCTGAAATCAGTTCTTTAGATTTCAACGTTTCAAGCGCTAAGCACCGGCCTGCTTTTACAGCGGGTCGGTTTTTTTTGCTGTACGTGTTCAAATTAAGCTATTGAAATCTTTTTGGATGGCATCTATGACAACGCCACAACCCTCGCCGCCGCAACGCGGCCAAACAATTTTGCAACGGTTGTTGTTGCTTGCCGTGATCGGAATTGTTGCGTCTGTGATTTTTAACTACCTGCGTTAAAGGTTTGCCTCGCTTGATACCTCGCCACCTAACGATCGCCACGCGCGCAAGCAGACTTGCCCTCTGGCAGGCTGAGCATGTACAGGCTCGCTTGCACCTTTTATATCCAGAGATGCAAGTCGATTTGCTGAAACTAAGTACTCGCGGTGATGAGATTTTGGATCGCAGCCTGTCAAAGGTTGGCGGTAAAGGCCTGTTTGTTAAAGAGCTTGAAAATGCCTTGTTGGATGGCCGCGCTGATTTAGCGGTGCACTCGCTCAAAGATATGCCGGTTGATATGCCTGACTTATTTGAGCTGTCGACCATTTTGACGCGGGCAGATTGTCGTGATGCCTTTGTGTCAAATCATTTTGCGATGCTGGCCGATTTACCCGAAGGGGCCGTGGTAGGGACCTCAAGCTTACGGCGCGAGGCGCAGTTGCGTGCTCGGTTTCCACAACTCAAGATCGAACCTTTGCGTGGCAACCTGGATACCCGTTTGGCTAAGCTTGATGCAGGCGGCTATGCGGCGATCATTTTGGCCGCAGCTGGCCTTGAACGCCTTGGCCTGGCGCAAAGAATTCGTCATCGCCTTGCGGTCGAAGAGTCGTTGCCTGCAGCGGGCCAGGGTGCGTTAGGCATTGAAATTTTAAAACAGCGCTCTGACTTGCTTGAGATTCTGGCGCCACTGTCGTGTCACGAAACAACCACCTGTGCCTTGGCTGAGCGTGCAGTTTCGCGCGCCCTGGGGGGCTCTTGTCAGGTGCCCTTGGCGGCCTACGCGTCGATACAAGAGCAGCAACTGACTATTCGAGCGCTTGTCGCAACGCCTGATGGCAAAACGATTTACCGGGCTCAGGCCCAAGGCCTTGCGCCTGAAGCGTTAAGCTTAGGTTTGCGCGTGGCTCAAGATTTACGTGAACAGGGCGCAGCGGCGATTTTGGCAAACTTGGCCACCACGACCGAGTCGAATCAAGCTTAGCCGCATGGCACACCTGGGCCCCACTGCGATTCTCACTCGGCCCGCTGGGCGCAATACGGCGTTGGTGCAGGCCTTGGGGCAGGCGGGCTGGCCCATACTCGAATGCCCGGCGCTCGAAATTCAATCCGTCCCAATTCTGCCGGCGCGGGTAGCCCCTCGACCTGAAGCGTTTGATTTGGTTGTTTTCGTCAGTCGGGCGGCCGTCGCCGGTTATCAGCACCAATTGCCAAAAGATTTTGCGTGGCCTGCCCATGTGGCGGCCGCCTGTATGGGGCCTGTCACCGCGGGGGCAGTGCTGCGTACCTTTGGTGCTGACTTGACAGTTTTGCACCCAGAGGGTGCCGTCTCGCAAGACTCTGAGGCGCTTTGGCCACTGATCCTTGCCCAGCAAAGTTTGCCGCGCACCGTGTTGATTTTGCGCGGGCAAGACGGCCGCGAATGGTTAAGCGAAAAACTGCTGGCCCTGGGTGTCGCTGTGACGGTGCAACAAACCTATCAGCGTGAAGTTGCCTCGTGGCCTGAACCTCTGTGTGCGTCGTTGCGCGAATTGGCAGCTGCAGGTGAACAGGCGGTTTGGTTGTTGACCAGTGGCCATGGCATCCAAGCGATTGTGCAAAAGCTCGAGGACCTCAGCCTTTTGTCTTGGTTTGAGCAGTGTACGTTTGTCGTGACGCACGAGAGACTGCGCCCCTTTCTTGCCAAGGCCCTTGGGTGCGAGTTGGGGCAACTTTGCCACGAGGTGGCAAGCCCTGAGGACAAGGCAATTGTGTTGTGTTTTGATCAAATATTGGCTCGACTCAAGTGTACTTAATGTGTTGAAAATGCACGTTTATGCGGGGCAACGACTACAATACAGCTATGACAGAACCTAACTCTTCACCTCAGTCGTCAGCTCAAGCCGATCCGGCTAAGCTAGCCACGCCTGCGAGCAGCTCTACCCCCGCTAGCAGCTCCACGCCCGAGTACGCTTCGCGGTTGCGGCGCAAAAGCTCGAGCCCCTCATGGTCAGTGACGTTGATGCTGGTTTTTTTGTTGCTGGCGGTAGTGATTGGGGCCGGTGCTTGGTTTTCGCAAAAGCGGTTTGATACTGCCGGGCGCGAGGTCGCTAACCAAGTACAAGTTTTTACCGCTCAGTTAGTTGAAACTAAGCGTGAAGCGAAATTGGCGCTTGGCTTGGTCGAGTCGCAGGCCAAGCTCATCGTTGATCTTCAGCACTCACTCGCCGAATCAAAAAGTCAGTTTGAAGGGCTTGAAGAGGCCTGGGCAAGCTTCAATCAAGGCATGGAAGACTCGATGCTTGCCAATGACATTGATCGCCTTGTGACCTTGGCAAGCCAGCAGTTGCGCTTGGCGAGCAATGTGAACAATGCAGTGATGGCGCTTGAAACCGCACTGTCTACGCTCGTGCGTGCTGATCGGCCGCGTTTCGCTGCAGTTCGACGGGCCATTAGCGCAGACCTCGACCGTTTGCGCTCGGTGCCGCTGGTTGATGTGAGCGCGCTGTCAGTTCGCCTTGAAACGCTTTCAACCTTAATCGGGCGCGCACCTTTGTTGGTGCCTGATGCCGCTGTGCCTAAGGTGGCTGCGCTTAGTGCAGATGCCGCGCAAGCGCCTGCGGTTCAGCCCGCTGCGGCCCAAGTTGCTGCTGCCGCGCCTGCGCAAGTAACGCCCTTAGGCGTGTCGCAGTCGGTCTCTTCTGACCCCCTTGCCGGCGAGGCGTGGTGGGATATCGCCTGGCGCAAGTCCGTTCTTTGGTCTAAAGCGGTGGCCGTGTTTGTTGCTAAAGAACTCGCAAGCGTTGTGAGTATTCAGCGTGTGTCGGATGCCAGTGCGTTATTGATGTCGCCCGAACAGGGCACCCAACTGCGCGCGAACTTGCGCACGAGAGTGTTGACTGCCCAGATGGCATTGCTCATGCATCAACCCTCAGTGTGGCGCGCCGAAATTGCCAGTATTGAAGCGTCTTTGGCCACGCGTTACGACCCTAAAGCGGTTGATACTGTTACCGCCCTTCGCCTGGTGCGCGAGCTTGCAAGCGCCTCTGTCGTTGCAGCGCTGCCTGATATGAGTGACAGCATTGCCGCTCTTGAAGCCGTGCGTGTGCAAGAGCTCAACAAAAAAAGCGAGAATTAAGTATGCGTACTTGGTTCTGGACGCTGCTGTTGACCACGGTTGCCGTGGTGCTTGCTGTAGCCCTGCGAGAAAATACGGGCCAAGTGTTGATTATGTTAAACACCTGGCGCATACAGGTTTCGTTTGCGTTTGCCGTGTTGGTGCTTGTTGCAAGCTTTATTGCCCTGTACGTTTTGTTGCGTGTGTTAGCCTGGTTTACAGGTATCCCGATGAGGGTGCGGGCGTGGCATGGTCGCAGACAAGTGCGACGCGACCACGAATTACTTGAGCAAGGCTGGACTGAACTCCTCGAAGGTCGTTACTCAAACGCCGAAAAAGATCTCACCAAGCTGCTGGATCAAACCCGTAGTGCGAATCGGCAAGTCTTAGCGGGCTTATCGGCAGCGCGAGCGGCACATGCACTGGGTGAATATCTCAGGCGCGACAATTTACTGGCTCTTGCTAAAGACAGGGCTGGGCAAGATACCGGTTTAAGCGAGGCCGTCGCAACGGCTGCCGCAGATTTGTACCTTGATCAAGGCTTGTCTCAGCAGGCACTTGATGTGCTGTTGCCACTGCAGCAAGCCGGTGCCCGACACGTCCATACGCTGCGTTTGCTGTTGCGTGCGTATCGCCAACTGGGGCGTTCTGATCAAGTGTTTGTACTGGCTCGTACCTTAAGCCGACGTAAAGCTTTGCCTGTGATTGAGGCGCGTGCGTTGATTGAAACCGCCGCGGCTGCTCGTTTGCGCGAAACTCTGCATTCGGGTGATTGGCAAAAAATCTGGAAAGACCTGAAACCAGACGAACGAATCCTTCCAGAGGTGGCTTTAGCCGGTGCCGCGGCTTTTGAGGCTTCGGGGCAACCGCAAGAGGCTTCAAAGATTCTTGAGGCGGCTCTTGAACATGCACTCGACCCGCGCTTGCTTGAGGCCTATGCACGCTGTGAGCCTACGCAAGTCGCTCGCAGACTCGAAAAAACTGAGGGCTGGTTGCAAAAGAACCCCGAGACGCCAGACTTACTGACGACCCTGGGCAATCTTTGTCTGTCTGGCCAATTGTGGGGGCAGGCCGAACTCTACCTGACGCGCAGTTTGGCGCGTCGTAGCGATGCGCGTGTGCATGCCTTACTCGCAAGTTTGTTCGATAAGCTCAAGCGCCCTCAAGAGGCGGCTGCGCAGTGGCGTTTAGCGACCGCGGTTGGCACGACCTTACCGGTACTGCTGGCCGACTCGCACTTGCCGGCAGCCGAGGTTGAGTCTGACCCTGGTGTGTTTCATGCCGAAGGGCTTGCTTACTTAAGCGATAGTGGGTTTCCGGTTGAGTGGGCGCAAGACGCTTCTGACGCAAAGCCTGGCACTGACGCGAGAGACGACCGGACGACGACTTTGGTTGCTGCTAGGTATGCGCCCAGGCCGCCTGACGAGTTTGAAGAGTACTTTGACAGTGCTCCGATTGCGCACTTGGCCCAGCCCGCTGCCGTGTCACCTTACGCGGGCCCCAGTGCTCGTCCAGACACTTCGGCTCCCACCGCAACGCCCAGTGCTCGTCCAGACACTTCGGCTCCCGCCACAGCGCGCAGTGCTCGTCCAGACACTTCGGCCCCCACCTTACCGCCAGTCGCCTCAGGCAGCGGTGGTGAGCCTACAAAAAGCTAACTAATCGTTTTAGAAATCAGGATTCAAACATGAGCAACTATGCAGTAGAAGTCCCAAGTATTGTTGGTTTGCCAATTGTGGGCAGTGATCAATTATTTCCGGTTCGACGCGTGTATTGCGTGGGTCGTAATTATGCAGAGCATGCAAAAGAAATGGGTTTTACTGGTCGTGAAGATCCTTTCTTTTTCTGTAAGCCAGCAGACGCCTTAGTGGCGATCCCAGCGGGTAAGCCAGGTCAAATTCGTTACCCCTCTAAAACAGCTAACTTGCATTACGAAATGGAGTTGGTGGTTGCGTTGGGTAGTGGCGGTGTCAATATCCCTGTTGACCAAGCGAACGATTGCGTTTTTGGTTACGCGCTTGGCCTGGATATGACGCGCCGCGATTTGCAAAATGAGTGCAAAAAACAAGGCCGCCCCTGGGAAATCGGTAAGGGTTTCGATGAGTCTGGTCCGATCGGTCCGATTCATCCGCGCGCACTGACTGGCACTTTGTCACAGGGCAGTATTACCTTGTCGGTGAATGGCATTCAAAAGCAAACAAGCGATCTTTCGCAAATGATCTGGAACATTCCAGAAAGCATTGCTTATCTGTCAGGCTTGTTTGAATTAAAGGCCGGCGATTTGATTTTTAGCGGCACGCCTGAAGGTGTGGGCGCAGTGGTAAAGGGCGACAAAATGATTGGTCATGTCGCCGGCTTGGGTGACTTTGAAGTACATGTCGTATAAAAGCCGTCTTCTGTAGACCTCTGTATCAAGTGCGCTGATCAATGAACCCGCAAATTGGGTGAAGGGATTCGCGCACTTTTCCTTAAATCACGCCTCGTGATTTCCAGTCAGCTTGTTGCGAGGCGCTGATACCCAAAGACTCTAGGATCTCGGTGGTATGCTGACCGAGCGCGGGCGCGGCCCGAGTAATCTGCCCCGGAGTCTTACTCAGCTTCGGTACGATGCCGGGCACCTGCACCACCGAGCCATCGGCTAAGGTTGCATCCAAAATCATCTCGCGCGCCTGATAGTGCGGATCATTTGCAATATCGGCGGCATCGTAGCTTTTGCCCGCTGGCACGCCGGCTGCGTTCATGGCGGTTAAGACGTCGTCTAATGAATGTTGTGCCGTGTAGGCTGAGATTGCAGCGTCAATTAAAGCTGCATGCTCTGCGCGCCCGGCGTTGCGAGCAAGCTTTGGGTCGTTTGCCAAATCTTCACGAGCAATCATTTGCATCAGGCGTTTATAGATGCTGTCGCCGTTACCGGCAATCAGGGCGTATTTGCCGTCTTTGCATAAATAAGCGTTGGTGGGTGCAATGCCAGGCATGCTCGCGCCTGAAGGTTGGCGAATGGCACCAAACTTTGAGTATTCGGGCAAGACGCTTTCAAGCATATTGAAAACAGATTCGTACAGCGCGACGTCAACTTCTTGCCCGACACCGCCTTGTTGTTCGCGATGGCGTAAGGCCAGCAAAATGCCAATCACGCCGTGCAGGCCTGATAACGTGTCGCCAATCGAAACACCGGTGCGTACCGGAGGGCGTCCGGGCTCACCCGTGAGGTAGCGTAAGCCGCCCATTGCTTCGCCGATTACACCAAAACCTGGGCGATCTTTGTATGGGCCAGTTTGGCCGTAGCCCGATACGCGCAGCATGATCAGCTTGGGATTAATGGCATGCAAGTCTTTGAAACCGATGCCCCATTTTTCGAGGGCACCAGGGCGAAAATTTTCAATCACAATATCGGCATCTTTGGCTAATTGCCGAATCACGTCTTGGCCTTCGGGTTCGCGTAGGTTCAGCGTGATTGAGCGCTTGTTGCGTGCGTGTGCTGCCCACCAGACTGAGGTGCCATCATGAAGCATGCGCCAGGTACGCAGTGGGTCACCGGTTTCGGGCGGCTCGACCTTGATGACATCTGCACCAAATTCGCCTAGCATTTTTGAGGCAAAAGGGCCTGCAATGAGTTGCCCAAGTTCGATGACCCGCAGGCCGCTTAAAGGAAGTGTCATAGTTTAATGAGTCAAGGTGTCTGCTAAGGATGAGCGTTGGGCTGATGTCGCTCAAACGAGGATGGCTACCGGTCAATGCTTCAAGCTACCCGCCCAGGAGGGATGGCGGTAGTTGAATCAGTCAGCTTGCCAGCCAAGGATGCGCGCTGCGATGCTGTTGTTCAAAGTTTTCGATGTCGCTAGCATAGCTCAAGGTCAAGGCCAATTCATCGACCCCTTTGAGCAAACATTCATGCCAGAAGGGGTCCATCGTGAACATTTGCGGCGCGTTTAGACCTGGGGCGTTGACCGTACAGGCAGCCAGATCAATCGTAATTTCGCGGGCCGAGTCATTGGATTCGCTTGAGTCGAGTAACGTCTGTCGAACCGCATCTAAAATTTTGGCGTCAAGTCGAACCGGTAACAAACCATTTTTCAGGCAGTTATTGAAAAAGATATCACCGAAACTGGGTGCCAAAATGGCACGAATTCCGTAATCAGACAAACAATAGACAGCGCCTTCGCGCGACGAACCGCAGCCGAAGTTTTCGTCTGCAACTAAAATTTGTGTACCCTGAAACGGCGGGCGATTGAGGATGAAGTCTGGTCGTGGTGCGCCGAGTTCATCAAAACGAAGATCATGAAATAAATAGTTTTTATACAATTCATCGCGATTCTTTTTTAAGAAGCGCGCCGGAATAATCTGATCGGTGTCGACATTACGACCCTCAAGAGGGGCCGCGAGCGCCCGTAAGTGCGTGAAGGCTTGCATATTATGGTTGACTCAGCAAAGTTCGTACGTCGGTAAAGTGACCTGTGACTGCCGCGGCCGCAGCCATAGCTGGGCTGACAAGGTGCGTACGCACCCCTGGGCCCTGGCGCCCCACAAAGTTTCTGTTAGAAGTTGACGCGACCCGTTCATTGGGCAGAGCCAAGTCGCCGTTGATGCCGACGCACATTGAGCAACCCGGTTCGCGCCATTCAAGCCCCGCCGCTTGAAAAACCTTATCCAAGCCCTCGGCTTCAGCTGCCTGCTTGATGAGCATCGAACCCGCCACTACGATGCCCGGCACAACGGCACGACGCCCGCGCAAGATGTCTGCCGCGATGCGCAAATCAGACAGGCGACTATTGGTGCACGAGCCAATAAAGACACGGTCAATGTTGATCGCGCTCAGGGCGGTGCCTGGAGTCAAGCCCATATAGGCAAGTGCGGCTATTGCAGCATGTCTGGCGTGTGGATCTGAGAGGGCTGAAGGATCTGGGACGACGCCCTCAATGGCAACGCCGGTGTCTGGGGTGGTGCCCCATGTGAGCATCGGTGACAGTTGCGCGACATTGATGCTGAGAGTTTGATCAACATGGCAGCCGTCATCAGAGGGCAATTGTTGCCAGACGCGTAAAGCCTGATCCCAGGCCGCGCCCTTCGGCGCAAAGTTACGACCATACAAATAATTAAACACCACGTCATCGGCGGCGATGAGCCCCGAGCGTGCACCCGCTTCGATGGTCATGTTGCACATGGTCAGGCGCTCGTCGAGCGATAGCCATTGCAGTGCGCTGCCAGTGTATTCAACGGCAAAACCGACCGCGCCCGCGACGCCTAATTTTGCGATCACAGCCAAGATGATATCTTTGCCGCCTACGCCCGCAGCGGGTTTGCCGTTGAGCTCGACGCGCATTTGCAAGGGCTTGACCTGCCATAGGGTTTGGGTCGCCATGATGTGCGTGCTTTCTGACTGTCCAACTCCAAACGCCATGGCGCCCATCGCGCCATGTGTCGAGGTGTGGCTATCGCTGCAGGTGATGACAGAGCCAGGCAGAGAAATGCCCTGCTCAGGACCTACAACGTGAACAATGCCTTGCTGCGGATCTTTGATCGAAAAATAGTGCGCGCCCGACCATTTCATGTTGTCGTCAAACTTCAGAATCACCTCTTTGATTTCGGCGGTGATGGCGTCGTTGGGGTCTCGACTCGTGGTTGGCACGTAGTGATCGGCGACACCAAACACTTGTTTGGGATTGCGAATCGTGAGCCCACGCGCACGCAGATCTTTGAAGGCATGAAACGAGCCTTCGTGAATAATGTGTCGATCAATGTAAAGCAAAGAGGGGCCGGCAGCGCGAGGCATGACGACATGTTGATCCCAGATTTTTTCAAATAGCGTGCGTCGCGGTTGCGTCAGAGAAGGTTTCATTTTGTAGCGGTAGCTTTTGGGTCGGTTCGAGAAGGGACCGGATCAATATGCGTTAACAAGTTCAGCACACGATGACGTTGCATGACAGCATGCCGCGCGGCAAGGCCAATGTCGTGCCCAGTTTCAACGGTCAAAAAGGCATCAACCTCGATGTGTGCATCCACCAAAATCATGTCACCCATTTTGCGCGTACGCACGTCGTGCACGCCTAAGACCCCAGGGGTTTTCAAGAGCGTGTCGGTGATGGCCTGAACTTCAATATCGTTGGCCGAGCGATCCATCAAATCGTGAAAGGCGGCAGAGCCAAAATCCCAGCCCATTTTGCCCACCATCAAGCCAACAATCAGTGCGGCGATGGGGTCTAAAATCGGATAGCCCAACAGGTTTCCGATAATGCCCACCGCCACCACGAGTGATGACGCGGCGTCAGAGCGCGCATGCCAGGCGTTGGCGACGAGCATGCTCGATTTGACCTCTTTGGCAATGCGAAGCAT
>CANCMG010000102.1 GCA_947378965.1 Alcaligenaceae bacterium
CCACAACGCTACTTAACGCCAAAGGCTTGACCTATGAAATCCTGCGTACAACTTCTTAGAGTTCTGATCGTTTGCGCTGCGTCACTGAGCGCAGGAATCTCTACGAGTTGGGCGCAACAAGGCTTTCCGAGTCGCCCCATTAAGCTTGTGGTCCCATACGTGCCAGGCGGTGGCGCTGACACCGTGGCACGCGTCATGGCTCAAGGGCTAACCGAAGAGTTTGGTCAAACCGTATTAGTTGAAAACAAAGGTGGCGCCAACACGATCATCGGCACCGAGTTTGTTGCGAACGCGCCGCCCGATGGCTACACGCTACTAATCTGTACGACCGCCCATGCGATCAACCCAAGCCTTTACAAATTAAACTTTGACACACTAAAGGCGTTCACCCACGTCACCATGCATTTGGGTGCCAGCCTGTTACTCGTGGTGCATCCTTCTGTACCTGCAAACAACGTTAGCGAACTCATCGCACTGGCTAAAGCGCAACCTGGCAAACTCACGTTTGCCTCGTACGGCACAGGTAGCCCTGGACACTTGGCAGGCGAGCTCTTTATGAAGCTCACAGGCACTGAGATGCTTCATATCCCTTACAAAGGCAGCTCGCCCTCAATCGCCGATGTCGTTGCAGGTCGTGCCACCATGTCGTTTGCAGTGCTAGAGCCTGTCTTACCCTTTGTAAAATCAGGTCACGTCAGAGCACTCGGTGTGGTGATGGCCGAACGCGCAACGCAGCTTCCGCAGATGCCCACGATTGGCGAGACGGTCAATGGTTTTGCCATCAGTGGCTTTAATGGCGTGTGTGCGCCGTCAGCCACTCCCAAACCTGTCATTGAGCGTCTCAACGCAGCCATCATTAAAGTCATGACCAACCCTGCCGTGCGTGATCGATTGATTAAGAGTGGGTCCGATATTCTTGAACGCCCCTTGCCCACCCCAGAATTTGAAGTCTTCGTGCGAGGCGAAGTGCTACGCTGGCAAAAAATTGTGCAAGACGCCGGTGTTAAAGTGAACTAGTCAACAGTCAGCACCAGTCATTCTTTTTAAGTGAACCAATCAGCAGTCAGCACCAGTCATTCTTTTTAAGCGAACCAATCAGCAGTCAGCACCAGTCATTCTTTTTAAGTGAACTAATCAGCAGTCAGCACCAGTCATTCTTTTTAAGTGAACCAATCAGCAGTCAGCACCAGTCATTCTTTTTAAGTGAACCAATCAGCAATCAGCATCAGTCTTTATTTTTAAGTGAACCAATCAGCAGTCAGCATCAGTCATTCTTTTTATCATCCTGGGAGATTAAAAATGTCCGCCCTTTCCGACTCACTAAAAAAATATATCGGAATGAAATCCACGACTGAAATGGCGTGTGATTCCGTTGAACGTGGTGGCGTGCGCCGCTACGCGCAAGCCATCATGTACGAAGATCCGATCTTTGATCAACCTTGCGCCAACAATGCGCGCT
Organism: Alcaligenaceae bacterium; assembly: GCA_947378965.1. Lineage (GTDB taxonomy): Bacteria > Pseudomonadota > Gammaproteobacteria > Burkholderiales > Burkholderiaceae_B > Zwartia. Next base: position 1,460 of record CANCMG010000102.1, read on the forward strand.
ACGGCGGGCCTGTTGCACCGCCGCTCTACCCAACGCACTTAGCGCGCCGTGCCTTCGGCGTGCCAGATCCCATTCAAGCGAATGCGCGCAACATCGAGTTTGATGGCATCGTGGCAGCGACGAGTTCAGGCGGCTTGCCCGCGCTTGAGCCTCTGAACGGCTATGCGCTACTCAATGGTGGCTCAGAAATCGAATTCTTTCGCTACGCACGTCATGGCGAAACCGTCAGCCAAACTTCAAGCTACGCTGACATCAGCGAGAAAGAGACCAGCAAAGGTCCTATCGTGTTGGTTGTCACAGAGACTGAGTTTCGCAATGGCGATGGCGAGTTGCTGATTCGCACCCGTCGCACACAAATCCGGAGAAAATAATATGGCACTCGGAACGACTCCTAATTTTGAAGATGTCGCGATTGGCTCCGACATCCCCGGGCTTGAAAAAGGCCCACTGACAACCGCGCACTTGATGCGCTGGTCGGCCGCCATGGAAAACTGGCACAAAATCCATTACGACAAACCCTTTGCCATGGAACACGATAAGTTGCCAGGTCTGCTGATTAATGGCTCACTCAAACAACAATTCGTGATGCAAATGCTTGCTGATTGGGCCGGCCCAAATGGCTGGGCCTGGAAGGCCAGCTTTCAGTTTCGTGCAATGAACATCGTTGAAGAGGCGGTGCGCGTCTGGGGTCGTGTCATCGCCAAACGCGAGGGTCCCGGTTACGGTTTGGTTGATATTGAGCTTGGCATTCTCAACGATGCGGGCAAAGAATCAACGCCTGGTACAGCAACCGTTGCGCTGCCTTATAAAAATGGTCAGCCTGTTCCTTATCCTTTTGTTCCACCCGCAGCCTAAGTCGAGTTCGTATGCAACATGCGTTACAAGGCGTACGCGTTCTGGATCTGAGTCACGGTATCGCTGGGCCCTTTGCGGCCCGGCTACTCGGCGACTACGGTGCAGACGTGATCAAAGTCGAACAGCCCGGCAAGGGTGATTTTGCGCGCTATCTTGCGCCACTGAAAACCGATGCCGCAACTGCCGAACAAAGCCTACTGTTTCAGTACCTGAACTGGAACAAGCGTAGCGTTGCACTCGATCTGCGCTTAGCATCGAGTCGGCCGGTCATGCGCAAATTGATCGAACAAAGCGATATCGTGATCGAAAGTTTTAAACCAGGACGACTTGAAAGCTGGGGCTACGGGGTTGACCAACTGCTCGAGTGGAACCCAACGCTGGTTGTCACCTCGGTGACGAATTTCGGCCAAACTGGCCCTTATGCACAATACCGCGCCAGCGATCTCACCCTGCAGGCCATGAGTGGGATCATGGCAATTAGCGGTCAAGTCGATCGCGAGCCCCTCAAGCACGGTCTGTCGCAATCGTTTTACTGTGCTGGGTTGACGGCTGCCTACGCCTCGACCATGGCCTACAGCGCTGCCCAAGCCGATGGGTTCGGTGAGCACGTTGATGTATCGATTCACGAGTGCCTCGCCTCTGAATTAGTACTGAACCAGTCGTACTACGGTTTTTTAGGCGCGGTACAAGGTCGCCGAGCTGTGGTTCAAGACCCCTTCGCAGGCGAGCCCATCGCTGCACGAAAAGGGTTTTTAGCCTTTCAAACTGGTGGGGGTGCACCGTTCGAAACGCTTGCAGAATTATTTGGTCGCCCAGAGTTTCGCGAGCCTAAATTCGCGAGTCCGCCTCAGCGCGAGAAGCGAGTACCCGAAGTCCGTGCGTTACTTGAAGAATGTGTTCAAGACCGTGACGCCAAAGAAGTGTTTTTAGCTGGCGCGTCAAAAAGAATATTGATCGGTATGGTGCAAAGCGCAGATGATTTGCTTAACTGCGAACACCTCAATGAACGACAAGCTTTTGCCGAAGTCGCACATCCTGCGACCAACACTCACTTACAGTTTCCGGCAGAGCTCACTAAACTTTCTGTTACACCAACAAAGGTTCGTCGTCGCTCGCCCATGTTAGATGAACATCGTCACGAAATTTTAGTCACACAGCTTGGTTTAAGCACCACCGAGCTCGCGAATCTTGATGTTGTGACAGCGGTGAGGCCTTGATCATGGAACAGAAAAAGAAACTTCCTTTAGACGGCGTTCGCGTTCTTGATTTGTCTTACGTTTTTGCCGTGCCTTATATGGCCGGGCTCTTAAGCGACCTGGGTGCCGAGGTCATCAAGATTGAAGCGCCACACAAACTTGATCAGACACGTGGTCGAGCCTTTGGCCCCTACCTCGATAATGATCCAGCACAAGATCCCTGGAATCGCTCTGGTATTTTTTATGTCGTGAACCGCGGCAAGCGGTCTTTAGCGCTTGATTTAGGCCAAGAAAAAGGTCAAGAGATCTTTCGCGACTTAGTACGAAAAAGCGATATCGTGCTTGAGAACTACACCCCACGTGTGATGCGCAAGTGGGGTTTGAATTACGACGAGCTCAAAAAAATTAAGCCTTCGCTTATTATGTTGTCGAATACTGGCTACGGGTCAAGCGGGCCGTGGTCGGCGTTTCCAAGTCAAGGCACGACGCTTGAAGCGACGATGGGTGTGACCTTCTACACCGGCTACGAAGGCGACAAGCCCTGGAAGGTCGGTCAGTCTTATCCAGACTTTATCGCCTGCTGGGCCGGTATGAACGCGCTGTGGGCTGCGATCGTACACATGCGCAAGACTGGCCAAGGTCAATGGATCGACTGCGGCATGTATCAACTGGGGCTCTCTCTTATTCCAGAGGCTCTCATTCAAAAGCAACTCGATGGCACTGATCGCCCTCGGATTGGCAATGAAGATCTTGAGCATGTGCCCAGCAATTTATATCGCGCCAGTGGCAATGATCAATGGATTGCGATTACCGTTGACTCAGATGGGCGCTGGTCTAAGCTCGCATCACTGATGGGTCAACCTGCCCTGGCGCAAGATAAGCGTTATGCCACGGCGGCGGCTCGTCGCACGCACCGCGTCGAGATCAACACACTGGTGTCGGCCTGGACCGTGTCTCACGAAGTGACTGAACTAACCCGCTTGCTGCAAGCGCAAGATATTGCCAGCGGCCCGGTATTGAACAGTAAAGACCTGTTCATTAACGAACACTTACAACACCGTGGTTTTTATGAGCGCGTCGAACACCCGGCACCCATTGGCCCGCGTCCGATTATTGGTCGCCCCTACCGACTACGGTTTCGTGATGCGCACATTAAGAAATCCGGGCCACGCTTTGGTGAGGATAACGATGCGATCTTGCGCGACATACTCGGGATGACGCCAGAGCAGATTGCCGAGATCAAGGCCAACAAGGTGGTGTGCGATCTGCCAACCAATCCAGGCATATCAGGCACGATGGATACCGACATGATGTTACGCCTAGGTACGCTTTCAACTGTAGACAAAGACTATCGCAGCATAATGGGTGTTGACCGTTGACATCCTCCCCCTGAGCGGGGAGGGTTTCCGCGTATTCGCTTAAAAGGATTGCCATGCAACGCTGTTCTTTCTCTACCTTTTCGTTTTCAGGGTTCTTGCGTCTGATCCTTGCGGTAACGCTGTGCTATTTACCCGCCGTCTTATGGGCGCAAGCGTATCCAAACCGCCCGATTACCTTTGTGGTGCCCTACGGGCCTGCCGGCTCAACCGATCCGATTTCAAGACAATTTGCGACTCAACTTGAAAAAGTACTGGGCGTTGACGTGAACGTCGAAAATAAGCCAGGCGGCTCGGGCACGATTGGCTTTGGCATCATTGCTCGTGCCAAACCTGATGGCTACACAATCGGTTTAGGCACGAACAGCATTTTGGCTTACCAACCGTTAGTGAATCAAAGCTTGACGTTCAAAACCCCCGAAGCGTATCAACCGATCGCCAAGTTGGGTGAGATGCCGGTGATTCTTGTTGTCAGGGCCGATGCGCCCTGGAAAACCTTTGAAGAGTTTGTGGATCATGTCAAAAAGAATCCAAACAAAGTACGTGCCTCTGTTTCTGGTTTGCGAACGGTTCCAGATTTGGTCGCCCAAGAGTTCAACAAAAATAGCGACTTGAAACTACGCACGATACCGTTTACCGGCGGCAGCGGCGAGGCATTGCTAGCGCTTCTGGGTAACCGTGTCGAAGCCACGCTCTTTACCGGTGCGGTCGGCATTCCGGGCCAAGTCCAGGCGGGTAAAGTCCGGGTACTTGCTGTCTTTAAAAAGGGGGTCTATGACCCCGTCCCTGAGGCCACCTCAACCATCGATAAAGGCTACCTCACAACACTATCTGCCCAGTTTTATGTCATGGCGCCCAAAGGCTTACCCAAAGAGGTCTTTGACAAACTAGTCAGTGCCTCAGCGCAAGTGATCAATAGCCCAGAATATGCCACGTTTGCCAAAGAGGGCTACGCGCTTGATCCGAAAAGTCCAGAGGCACTCGGCGCAGAAATCGTGCGCGACACCAAAACCTTTATCGAGCTGCTGAAGTTGCTCGATCAAAAACCTTAACAAGCGACTTATGACTGGTCCTTCGATTTCAAAACGCACCGCCTACCTGTCAGCGGGCGGGCTTGGACTCTTGCTGGCAGCGGGGTATCTTGCGATGGCGACTCAACTACCCCTAGGCGAAATGGACGCGCCGGGCGCTGGTTTATTTCCGGTATTAGTTGGGGCCATTATGTGCTTTGCCAGCCTGGCGACGGTCTGGGAAGGCTGGAAAACACCGCGCACTGACGGCATCGAACTACCGGTCGGCCAAGACCGCATACGTTTATTCAAACTCATTGTTTTACTCGCCCTCTACTTCACGGCGATGCCGTGGTTAGGCTATTCACTCAGCAGCTGGGCCTTTGCCCTGCTCTTGATGCGGCTGTTGTCGACGCTCTCTTGGTGGCGTTGCGGTGCTTACGCAGCGGTGATGACTGGGGTGATCTACTTTTGCTTTATCTATCTGCTTAAAGTGCCCATGCCATCTTTTGCAATCTCATTTTAAAAAACAATAGGTCACGATCACCATGGATGCACTGGACGGAATTCTTTACGGTCTGAGCGTTGCCTTTACCTTCAACAATTTGCTGGCGGCACTTGTTGGTGCGCTTGCCGGAACCTTGATTGGCGTGTTGCCGGGCTTAGGGCCCACAGCAGGTATCGCAATGATCTTGCCGCTTAGCTACTCGCTCGACCCAACAAGCGGTCTGATTATGATGGCAGGCATGTTTTACGGCGCGATGTACGGTGGTTCGACCACGGCGATTCTAGTCAACATGCCCGGTGAATCAGCCTCTGTCATTACCTGTATTGATGGCTATAAACTCACCAAGAAAGGCCGTGCGGGTGCCGTACTAACCATTGTGGCGGCGGGATCATTTATCGGAGGCGTGATCTCGGTGATAGGCGTCATGCTCTTTGCGCCTGCATTAGCCGAGGTTGGTCTGTTATTTGGGCCGGCAGAATTTTTTGCGCTGACGGCTGGTGGCCTGCTGTTGTTTTCAAGGATTTCAGGAGGGTCGTTGGCCGCTGGGATTTTTCCGATGGCAATCGGCTTGATGCTGAGTACGGTCGGACAAGAAGCCGTGACGGGTCAAGATCGTTTTACCTTCGGCTTGTCAGAGTTGACCTTGGGCGTTGAACTGGTGGCGCTCGTTGTCGGGCTCTATGGCATTGCCGAAATTATGAGCGTTGTCGAATCGCTCCAGAAGCAGGTCAAACCCTTACCCGTCAAGTTGCGTGATATGTTTCCTTCACGCCAAGAATGGAGTCGTTCAGCCGCACCATTCGGACGCGGCACAATTTTAGGTTTTATTTTTGGCCTACTGCCCGGCCCCTCTGCAACGCTAGCGAGCTTTGCTGCGTATCGCCTCGAGAAGGGGGTTTCAAAATACAAGCACGAACTTGGCGAAGGCGCGATTGAAGGAGTTGCCGGCCCCGAAACTGCAAATAATGCAGCAGCGACGTCTTCAATGGTGCCTCTCTTAGCCTTAGGGATACCCTTTGGCCCCGTCACAGCCTTAATGCTTGCCGCCATGATGGTGCATGGTGTGCAACCGGGCCCAATGATGATGACCGCGCATCCGCAAGTCTTTTGGGGTGTGATTGCCTCGATGCTCGTCGGCAATGTCATGCTTGTGATTTTAAATGTGCCGCTCGTGAGTCTTTGGGTCAGTTTGCTACGCGTGCCAAATCATATTTTCTTACCCGTCATTTTAATGATGGCCTCGATCGGGTGCTATAGCGTGCGTAACAGCATGCTCGACGTCGCCATGCTACTGGTCGTAGCGTTGATCGGTTACATCTTGCGTAAGCTTGAGTTTCAGTTGGCGCCGATGGTCGTTGGCTTGGTGCTTGGGCCTTTGATCGAAAAGCATCTGCGCGAAGGGCTGTTTATGAGCTTGGGTGAAATCTCAGTTTTTTATACTAGCCCAATCGCGATTGTCATTTGGCTTTTAGTCATTGTGGTCATGCTGCTTGAGCCTCTGCGCCAACTAGCAGCACGCGTGCTAGGTATAAAAATCAAAAAAATTATTCCAGAGAGTTCTGAGTAAGGTCTTTGAGCTGAGGAAATTTGCAAGCGCTGAGCAACATCGTTTGCCTGAGGATGCTCGCGAGCGCTGAGTAACAGCGTTTGCCTGAGGAGGTTCGCGAGCGCTGAGTAACATCGTTTGCCTGAGGATGTTAACCAGCCCTGAGTCATGCCCTGACTTTGGCGATCTTACAGGGGCTCTGACAAGGTGTTGGTTGCTTGTTCGTGCCGCTGACGAACGATTTGCAGCTTATAGCGACGCTCTGGAAAATAACTGATCGAGACTTCTGCCAGTAAATCGCTTGCTCCATAAAATGTTGTGGTCACTCGCAGCAGAGGCGAGTCGACCAAGACACTCAAGCGCGAGGCAAGATTCGGATCGGCGCGCTGCGCTTCAATCCCTTGCTCGATGCGCGTGTAAGTAACGGCGTAATATTTCTCGATCAAGTTATACACGGTTGACGCGCCCTCAAGTCTTGTTTGTATACCCTCAAATAGCGGGGCGACGAAGACTTCGGTATAACAAAAGGGTTCAACGGCATCTTTGCGCCAACGCAAAAATGTGATGCGCAAACGCTGACTACCTTTTTCACAATTCAAAACAGACGCAAGCACGTCATCAACCAAAATATATTCGCTTGCTAATAACGTGCTGCGAGTATCTTTGACATACAACAAAATATCATCTGCTGTCGAGGCAATGTTCACAAACATTTTTTCAGGCTGTTGCGATGCCAGGACTGAACGCGCACCCTGCGTGCGATGGATATAGCCGCTTTCCTGTAGCCTGCGCAGTGCCTCACGTAACGTGGTTCGCGACACCTTGAAGCGTTTGGTCAACTCCATTTCAGAGGGAAGCGACTCTCCTAGCTTCCATTTTGAGGCTTGAATATCTTGAATAATATCGAGCGCGATCTGTTGGGCAATTGTCTTTTTATTTTTGCCAGAGATTGATGTCATGTGCAAAGGCCTAGTCATGGCAGCAGCATCGCCAACTGGTTACGACTCACGAAGTTGATCTCTTGCGGCAAAACGCTCTGCTAAGGCAAGTGTCTGATGCGCCGTCGGCAACATCGCGTAATCCACCATAGCGCCCTGGTAACTCACGGCGCCGGCGCCGCTTGACTCGGCACGCGCCATGGCCTCGATCAAGCCTTTCGCGTACGCAATGTCGTCTTTCGAAGGCCTAAAAATTCGATTGGCAAGCTCGACGTGGCTAGGATGAATCAAAGCAACTCCAGAAAATCCCAATTGCTTGGCGCGACGAATCAGCCGTTCAACAAATTCAAGATCATCTAGGCGAGTCCCTAAAATTGCGCCAATCGGAAAGTTAGCGCCCGCCGCCCGGCTGGCCAAGATGGTTCTCGATTGCAAAAACAATTGTTCTTCACCGGTCGCGCTTGGCTCAAAGCCAAAGGCACGCGCGACATCACCCGACACTGGGCCTGAAACAGAGGTAATTAAGCCCGTGACTCGCTGACTGGTTGAAGCGATGTCATGCGCTGCCCACATCCCTCTTGCTGTTTCTGGCAAAGGGATAATGCCGATCGTTTGCTCAGGCATCTGCGCCGCTGCTTCAGCGATCTTTAATTTTTGGTCTAGCTGAGCGATGTCAGCGACTGAATCTGTTTTGGGCAACATGACGGCAGCCAATCCTGGACGCACAATCGCAGCCAGATCAAGATCGCAACCGGCATCAAGGGCGTTCACGCGCACCGTCACGACGATGCCCGCTGCACTGAGCAAATCTATCGACTGGGCAATGACACCTCGTGCCAACTCTTTCTTGTCAGGCGATACCGAATCCTCTAAATCAAGGATGACGCCATCCACCGAAGTGCGTGCGGTTTTTTGTGCCCAATCTAGACGGTGCGCAGGTAAGAACAGTAGTGAGCGCAAGGGCCAATATGATTGAGCAAGTGAGTCGTGCATGATGCATCCTTTGAGTGATGGGCGCGCGCCCATGCCAGTCTTAGTACGACTTGGGTAAACCTAGTAAACGCTCGGCAATATAAGCCAAAATCAGATTCTGTGAGATCGGTGCAAGTCGCCACAGTCTAGTCTCACGAAAATAGCGTTCAACGTGAAACTCGCTGGCGTAGCCAAAGCCCCCATGGGTTTGCACCGCCCGGTCAGCAGCCTCAAAGGCCGCGGCACCCGCTAGATAGAGCGCCATGTTTGCTTCTGCGCCACAGGACTGGCCTGCGTCGTATAAGCTCGCCCCTTTTAACGCCATCAAATGCGCGGCTTCAAGCTTAGCCAGCGACTCGGCAAGAGGAAACTGTATCGACTGATTTTGTCCAATCATTCGGCCAAAAACCTTACGATTTTTAGCATATTCAGTGGCGCGATTAATCGCAGCGCGCCCCAGACCAACCGCTTCGAAAGATACCAAAATCCGCTCGGCATTTAAACCATCAAGAAGGTACTGAAATCCTTTGCCCTCTTCGCCAACTCGGTCAGACTCGTGCACTCGCAGTTGGTCATAAAACACTTCGCATGAAGACACTGAGTTACGCGCCATTTTTTTGATCGGACGGATCGTGACGGATTTCGGATCTAAATCTACCAAAAACAAGGTCATGCCATCACTGGGTCTGGCCGCCTGCTCTCTGGGCGTCGTACGAGTTAAGAGCAAACATTTTTGCGATTCTGCAGCCTTACTCGTCCATATTTTTTTTCCGCTAATCACGTAGTGATCACCGTCTCGTACGGCCTTGGTCGTAATACTTGTCGTGTCCGTTCCGGCATCTGGCTCTGTCACACCAAAACAGACGTGCAAGCTGCCATCCACGATTTTGGGCAAATACTTTCGCTTCATGGCTTCGCTACCGTACTTCACGACGGGAGTCATACCAAACACACTCAGATGGACAGCACTGGCAGCCCCAAGACCGCCGCCGCTTGCCGACACCTCACCGAGCATCAGGGCAACTTCCATTAAGCCCAAGCCAGAGCCGCCGTACTCTTGAGGGATTGCCGCGCCCAAAAAACCGGCCTCAACAAAGGCCTGGTAAAACTCGTGCGGAAATTCGTGTTTGTCTTCTTTTTCAGCCCAATATTGATCGGGAAAACGGCGCATCATCTGACGCACCGACTCGGTGATCTCTCGCTGCGTATCGGTCAAATCAAAAGAGATCGTCATGGTCGCTTCATCATCAAACCGGCACGCTCAATCACGGCAACCACTTCGTTGCGTTGGTTGTATCCAATATGTTCAAAATAAACAATGCCTGCGTTGGGCCACTTCTTTGAAGGTCGTTTGGACAGAATACGCGTCTCTGAGCGCAAGGTATCCCCGACCCGCACAGGATTGGGAAACCTCACCTTCTCAAAGCCTAGGTTGCCTAGCGTCGTGCCCAAAGATAGCTCAGTGACTGGCAAGCCCACAATCAAACCCAACGTAAATACGCTGTTCACCAAGCGCTCGCCAAAAGGAGTGGTTTTTGCAAATTCAGCATCAAGGTGCAAGGGCTGGGTGTTGTGCGTCATCGTCGTAAACAGGACGTTATCGAGTTCAGTCACCGTACGTGTCACCGGGTGTTTAAAGACTTGCTCGGGCTCGAACTCCTCGTAATACATACCTGCCATGATGGATCTCTCAATATGTCTGGACAAAGAAATTTTATTTTTATAAACTTGTCTAGTCAAGTTACTTTTCTGTTTATCTTTGGGCCAATTTTCTATGGATTTTGGTATTTCAGGCAAGCGCGCACTGGTGATCGGCGGCAGCTCTGGGCTAGGGCTCGCGGTCTGCGAAGCGTTGGCCGCCGAAGGTGTCAACCTCGCGATCTTTGCACGTAACGCTAGCCGGCTTGCAAGCGCCTCGGCTCACCTCACGCAGCGTTTCGGCGTTAAAGTCGAAACCGTAGCAGGCGACATCACCGAAACACTTGAGGTTCAGCGCTTAGCTGAACAACTAAAAAAATCGGGTGGCCTTGACATCTTGATTCTAAACACAGCCCGTCCGCCAAGCCCAATGAGACAGTTTTTAGACGAGACCGATGACTTGCGCTGGTCTCAAGCCTACCAACAGCAGTTGAACGGTGCTCTGGTGGTACTTAGATTTATCACGCCGCTTTTGCTAGAAAAATCGTCGAGCCGCCTGGTCGCGATCACCTCGGCTACGGTCAAACAACCGATGCCCTCGCACGCCATCTCAACCGTCTTCAGAGCCGGCGTTCAAGCCGCGCTCAAACACCTCGCCAACGAAACTGCCAGCCGAGGGTTGACAGTCAACGCCGTTGCGCCGGCTAGCATCCTGACTGCAGGGCTGGCCACCCACCACAATCTTGCTGAACGCGCGCAAGCCATTCCTGTTAAGCGGCTTGGGACTCCAGAAGAACTCGCTGCTACGGTAGTCTTTCTGACTTCGCGCCAGGCCGGCTTTATCACCGGTCAAACCGTGCAAGTCGACGGCGGTATGACCGCCGGCTTGGTGTAAGCCGGTATGTTTCTGATATTGACATTGACGCGAACCCTTCTGATGCACTCCGGGCTGTTAAGGTTCGAGCAAACTACTCACAAGCACTCGGCATTTAACTTGTTTATACATGTTTATCATTTCTCATCGCCATGATTGATCTTAAGTCTCAAAACCTACCCCCCGTTAGCCAAACAGGTCCACTTTCTGGCTTCAGAGTCATCGACCTGACTGTCGCACTTGCCGGTCCTTACTGCACGCTGTTGCTCGGCGGAATGGGCGCTGAAATCATCAAGATAGAGGCGCCCGGCGGCAGTGATATCTCACGCAATAACCCTCCCTTTATTGGTAAAGACGGCTTAAATTATGGCAAGAAAGGGCCCGATGATCTGTCAGTGTCTACGCTTGACCGTCAGCGCAATAAAAAGAGCGTCACGCTTGATCTGAAAACTGAACAAGGACGCACACTTTTTTACGATCTCATCAAACACGCTGATGTGCTCGTCGAAAACTTTAGCGAAGGCACCACACAGCGCCTTGGTATCAGCTACGAGACCTTGCGAGAGCTTCACCCAGGGTTGGTTTACGCCTCGATCAGTGCCTTTGGGGCCAACGATTCGCATATTGGCATCAAAGGCATGGATATCATCGTGCAGGCTCTGAGTGGCGTCATGGAAATCAATGGCTTTGCAGACAGCCCACCATGCCGAGTCGGCCTGCCCATCGCTGACCTGACCGCACCACACTACGCACTCAGCGGCATCCTCGCAGCACTACTCCACCGAAGCAAAACTGGGCTCGGGCAACACGTCGAGGTCAATATGCTCGACAGCTTAGCGGCACTCCTTGCGGTCGAGCACGTTGACCTGATGTACGAGCCGGGTATCCCGCCTCGCTCAGGCAATCATCATGACCGCCTCACCCCGTTTGGCGTGTACCCCAGCCGCGATGGCTATGTGGCGATTGCGGCTTCTATCGATCTTTGGGCGCACGATCTATTTCGCGCCATGGGGCGACAAGACCTGGTCACTGATCCGCGGTCGGCAACGCGCGGCGCACGCTCGGTGCATGCTGCTCAAATCAATCAATGGATTGAAGAGTGGACCTGCGTTCTTAGCTCAGAAGATATTGTGCAACAACTCACGGCGCGTTCGGTTGCCGCGGTTCCGGTCAAAACACCGCATGCGGTGCTCAACGACCCAGCGATGCTCGCGCGAGGTGCGATCATGCCTTTGCGCCATCCTAGTATTCCAAGCTCTGTCAACACCGTCGCACCAGGTTTACCCATTCACTTCTCAGCATGCAAAACAGGCTACGACCGCTACGCTGAAGCCCTTGGGCAAAGCAATGATGAAATCTATGTCGACCTGCTACAACTCAGCCCCGAGACAATCCAGACACTAAAAGACCAATCAATCATTTAACTGAGACGCTGAATCATCATGAAAAATCTGTTTGACCCGATACGTTTTCGCAATGGTATCTTCGCGCCTAATCGGATCGCACTTGCGGCCTTAACGAATTCACAGAGCCATGCGGATGGCTCACTGAGCGAAGACGAGCTGCATTGGCTGAACCTGCGCACTGAAGGTGGTTTTGGCATCATGACCACTTGCGCTGCGCATGTCTCAACTCTCGGTCAAGGCTGGCCAGGTGCCTTAGGCGTCAATGCCGACCATCAAATCAGTGGCCTCACCAGGCTATCGAATGACACCCATCAGCGTGGTGGCCTGCTGCTTGCACAGATCTTTCATGGTGGCTTACGAGCTGACAAAACTGTTTGCGGCGGTCGCCCGATTAGCTCGAGCGACGGTGGTCCAGATGGCGCACGAGCCGCCTCTGAGCAAGACCTTCACGACGTGATCGAGGATTTTGCCCGTGCAGCAGAACGCGCCTACGCCGCAAAAATGGACGGCATAGAAATCCACGGCGCACACGGCTATTTGTTTACCCAGTTTCTAAGCACTACCGAGAATCGTCGCACCGATCAATGGGGGGGCTCTTTTGAAAATCGGGCGCGCCTACTGCGACGCGTCGTACAAGCGGTTCGAAGTCGCGTACCCGATAGTTTTGTGGTTGGCGTCAGAATTTCGCCAGAGGATGGCGGTAATGCACGTGGAATCGATCTAGATGAAAGCCTTCAACTCGCACGCTGGCTAACCGATGATGGAATCGATTTTTTGCATCTCTCTTTGTGGGACTCTTTTAAAATGACCGCGAAGCGACCAGCCGAACATGCGCTTGATCTGTTTCGGCGGATTGTTCCGGCAGACCTTCCTTTATTCGCGGCGGGCCAAATTTGGGATCGCAACGATGCGCAAAAGGTACTAGACCTGGGCGCTGATGTCGTAGCACTTGGTCGCTCGGGTATCTTAAATCCTGACTGGCCGAAAAAAATTGTAGACGCCTCGTGGGAGCCAAAACGCTTACCCGTGACACCCAAGTATTTAAGTGAAGTTGGTCTGGCGCCAGTGTTTATTAATCGTCTCAGGATTCGGCCAGGGTTTCTAGATGAGTCAATTTGACCAAGACGTTTAGACAAAGAGGTTCGATCGGAATATCTAAGGGATTAGGTTCGCCCAGACAGTCTGAACCACTAGGGTCGACCGGAGTCTCTAGGTGAATCATACGGCCGAGTGAGTGCCACTCGGCCATTTCAACTCTGTCTAGCCTCAGGCATCTGGGGCTGGCACCACGCGCGTTTGAAAATTTGCTGGCGATACGATTTCAAGCACCTCATAATCTTCCGAACAAGCAATTTCTCTATGCCGAATACCTGGTATCTGGTTAATCGCATCACCTTTGCGGATCGTCTTTACGCCTTCGCCCTCATACTCGAAGGTCGCCCAGCCATTCAACACCAGTACGAATTGAAAGTTACAGTCATGTACATGCCAGTGCTGTACCTCATCTTTCATTTTTTTTCCATTATGACGAATCAAATGCGCAACATAGTCACCATTTGTTCCCGTCTTAATGCCGAGGTCTCGGTAGTCAAAAATTTCACGTAATCCTGGCGTCCATTTAGCGTCGGTCGCCATATCGTGAATAAACTTCCATCCGTCACCGACCGCTTGTGTTGACTTGCTCATATTTGATCTCCTGTAACGCCCATTGTTATGTTGTTTGACGCAGGATTAATATAGCA
>CANCMG010000103.1 GCA_947378965.1 Alcaligenaceae bacterium
AATACAACAAAGAGATGGCTGAACTCGCCAAGCGCAATACTGAGCGTGCAGGGGTTGCAGACAAAGTCAAAATCATCAATGGCGACATTTTTGTTGAAGACTTTTCAAAAGCAACGGTTGTGACCATGTATCTGTTGCCCGATTTGAACCTGAAGATTCGTCCAACAATCTTAAAAATGGCACCAGGCACCAGGATTGTGACAAACTCTTTCAACATGGGCGATTGGGAGCCCGATGACACGGTTGGTACTGGCTATGCCCAAGGGTATTTCTGGGTTGTTCCAGGCAATGCTGCGGGTAAGTGGTCTTTAATCGGGATGGAGGGTTCACAGCAACCGGCCACGCTAGAGATTACGCAGCGTTATCAGCGCGTCGGGGGTGTTTTGAACATCTACGGAAAATCACAACCGCTTTTGGGGGCCACCTTAAGCGGTAATCGTTTGAAATTTTCGTTCACAGATCACAGTAACCAATCACGGATCGTTGAAGTGACGCTAAACGGCAACGAGTTCTCGGGTCATGTGCTTGAGAATTCACCCCTCTATTCAATTACCGGCACGCGTAATTAATAATGACTACCCCCACGACCCCGAGCAATCAACCCACGCAACAACTCAGCACCTTTAGTGCCATCGCAATCATTGTTGGCATTGTGATCGGTGCGGGTATTTTTAAAACACCTTCGATGGTTGCCGGTGTTACCGGTGACGCGGGGTGGTTAATTGTTGCCTGGGTGCTTGGGGGCGTCATCTCTTTGGCTGGTGCGCTCTGCTATGCAGAGCTCGCTACCACCTATCCGCATGCGGGGGGCGACTATCATTTTTTAGCACGCGCCTTTGGTAAGTCAGCCTCGTTTTTGTACGCTTGGGCGAAGGCAACCGTGATCAACACGGGGTCGATCGCTTTGCTGGCGTTTGTATTTGGCGATTACATGAGCAAAGTCGTGAATCTGGGCGCGCACTCCACGGCGATTTGGGCCGTTGGGATCGTGGTTGCCATGACACTGATTAATCTGATTGGTTTACATGCGGCCTCTTGGGTACAAACCTGCCTGACGATGATCGAAGTCACGGGCTTATTGTGTGTGGCGGTTGCAGGGTTTGTGTTATCGGGCGATGCACCTGCCTCACCTGCCTTGTTTTCGTCTTCGCCAAGTTTAGGGATGTTTGGTTTGGCAATGGTGTTTGTACTGTTGACCTATGGTGGCTGGAACGAAGCGGCTTACATCTCGTCTGAGGTGCGGGGCGGAAAGCGTGCAATTGTGCCCGTGATTGTGATCAGCATCATGATTTTGACTTTGATCTATTTGCTCTTCAATATTGCGGTGTTGGCTGGTTTAGGCTTGTCGGGCTTGGCGGGTAGTAAAGCAGTTGCGGCCGATCTGATGGGTAAAGCTTTTGGCCCCTGGGGCGAAAAAATGCTCGGGATTTTTGTGGCTGTGTCTGCCTTGACCAGTATTAATGCCACCATGATTGTGGGCGCGCGCACCAATTACGCCTTAGGGCGAGACTGGCCCGCTCTGCGTTTTATGGGTAACTGGCACGCAGAGCGCGGTTCACCGGTGGCTGCTTATTTGGTGCAGTCGCTCTTGAGTTTGGCGTTGGTGGGTTTGGGCATCTGGCAAACCGATGGGTTTGAGGTCATGGTTGAATTTACGGCGCCGGTGTTTTGGGCCTTTCTGTTTTTGGTGGGGATCTCGCTCTTTGTGATGCGAGTCAAAGACCCTCAGACAGAGCGGCCGTTTAAGGTGCCCCTATACCCCTTAACGCCAATTGTATTTTGTCTGACTTGTGGCTATCTGACCTATTCGAGTGTGACCTACGCCATTAGTAAGGGGGCCGTCTATATTTCGCTACTGGTGATGGCGGTGGGCGTAGTGGCGTTGGCGATCACGCATTTTTCTAAAAAAGACGCATGACCCTAAGTGCGGGTGCGGCAGGTGCTGTCACAAGCGCTGCTGCTGTTTAAGGGTGATGCTTGGGATGAGCGCCTGATTGTTGAGGCACTGGTTTAAGTGTGAGGCAAGATGCCAAGAGTGTTTGAGTGCGAGCTTGCTTTAACCTCAGGGCAGTTGTTGTCTGATCCACGCTTAGACGGTTGGGTGGGTCATACGCTAGAGCTTTGGCTGTTTGAAGGTGTTCAGGCGCGCCAAGCGTTGGCAAAACAACTGCAGCAGCGAGGGACCCGAGCGCAGGTACGAAGCGCGTATAAACCACTGCTACATGTATTTTTAGAAGAGATCGATACCGCAACACTAGCCTCGGTCGTGATCGAATACCCCTGTCATGCTGAGGCAGATCCGCGACGATTCTTGCTCGAAGGCTATCCTTTAGAAGACGTGCTTCCAGGCGTCAAGGTGTCGTGGGTGGCTGCGCAGAGCAAGACCTCGGCCCAAACCTCTATCTCAGCCTCAACAGTCACTTCACCGCCAACTTCAACTCCACCTTTAATTTCAACTTCAACGCCAACACCAACTTCAACTTCAACTTCATTAACTTCAACTTCAACAACTTCAACTTCATTAACTTCAACTTCAACAACTTCAACTTCAACACCAACTTCAACGTCGACTCAGTTACAGACCGAGCAATTGGTTTACCGGCTCACGTTGACGGATCTCAGCGGCTTGGTTCAAGAGTTTTCAATTTTTGCGCCAAACGTGCTCAAAACGGATTTGGCACTGGGCCAACAATCGCTGTGCCCAACAGGTTATCTGAAGGTGAGCGACTCGCAGTCAGGGCAGCTGCTATTGGCTCAACGGCTCGAGACCGAATTTGAGCAAGCGTTTTTGACATTGATGCGCTGGGTGACCGAACAACCCTGGGGCATAGCCGAGCCTTACTTTGAAAGACTCTTGCTTGGTGTTGAGCTACCCGGTGCAGAAACGGTTGACGACCAAGGGCGGTTACTTGCAAGTACCTACGAGGCGCTGCATGAAGAGCTATATTTTTCAGTGCTTGAGTTTTTTCAACGTCACTCAAAAAGGCCTTCAGGTCACCGAGGTTTGCAACCGGGCCAGATCGTGCCCGACATACGCGTTGGGAGTGGGGTGGTTAAGGTGTTCGTTGAACGCTATACCGTCGGTGCAATACTTTTAGGATTGCAACCGCGCGAGCAACCGCGCGCACGGGCGTTGAAGCACGAGATCCAGCACGAGATCCAGCAAGAGATCCAGCAAGAGATCAAGCACGAGATCCAGCGCGAGATCAAACAAGAGCTTAAGCAAGCAAGCAGTCAAGCGAGCACGCAAGAAATCAATCTTCAAGCGTGTTGCGAGCCACTTTCGTCTGCGTCGATTTGCGCCACGTTGGCTTCGTTTTCTGGGCAAACGTTTGGGGCGCTCTCGCGTCAAGGTCGATCTGTGGATGGCGTCTATCGCCGGGGCAGCTTGCCCGCGATCGTGTTAACCGGAGGGCAACATGCAAATGAGGCCTCGGGCGTAGTGGGTGCACTCAGGGGCGCGCAGTGGTTGGCAGCGCAGCCGCAAGCGCACTTTGCCGTGGTGCCACTTGAAAATCCCGATGGCTATGAGCTCTTTGCGCAATACCGTGCGATTCATCCGCAGCATATGCACCATGCGGCACGGTACACAGGTTTAGGTGATGATCTTGAGTATCGCGAGCAGGCACCTTGGTATGAAACCGAGGCGCGTCAACAAGCCGTTGCACTCACCCAAGCCCAATTGCATCTAAGCTTGCACGGCTATCCGGCGCACGAGTGGACGAGGCCGCTCACAGGCTACGTGCCGCGGGGCTTTGCCTCGTGGAGTTTGCCGAAAGGTTTCTTTTTGATTGTGCGCTATCAGGCTGCCTACAAAGATTTGGCCTTGCAATGGCTTGAGGCGCTGACAGAATCAATCTCGCATTTGCCTGGCTTGGCTGAATTGAATCGCGTGCAATTGCGGCGTTACGAGTCGTACCTTGGCGCAGGTGGTTTTGAACTCAAGCACGGCATTGCTTGCCTGCTTTCACAAAACGATCAGCAAAACATCGGCGTGAAGCTGGTGACAGAGTTTCCGGATGAGACCATTACTGGCGAGGATTTTGTTTTTGCACAGCAAGTGCAAACTGATACCGTACGCTTGGCTTGCACGCATTGGTGGCGCCTGCATGACGCGGTCTAGTGCTTGAGGCCCAACACGGCCAGGCTTTCGGCGTACACCACAGCGTTTTCACACAAAAATACAACGATGTCGTCGGGATCCATGTTTTCAAGTACTTGCACAACTTGTTCTGTGCTGTCGCCTAGCGCTTCAACACCTGCGACGTGAACTTGTGCGCCGCTTTCAAAGACTGAAAGCGGCACGAGCTCTTCGACCACCGCCATGTCAACATTCGAGATGACGATATAGGCCTGCACCTTGAGGTCGTCGGCTTGTACCTCAAGCAAGACACCACCCGTGACGGTCTTGAGGACTTTACTGTTAATCATGAGATCCATCGAGAGGTCCTTTACATGTTGAGCGAGGCGGCTGCGTAGTCAGAACGTTGCATCGTATTCAGCTCGCCGCGAGGGGCGCAGGCAATTTAAGCAGCTTTGGCTGTTAAGACCTTTTCTTCAAGCGCCTCGAGCAAGGCAGAAAGCAGCTGATTTAACTCAGCGCACATCAAGGTAAAGTCGCCGTCAAATTGTTCGTTGGCATCAACAGGCATGTTTTGTTCTGACTGATCCAAGATGTCTTGGGCAGCTACACGCTTGATATCTAAATTTTCAGTTAACACAAAAGACACGCGATCGTTAAAGGTTAACGCTAAACGCATGCACTGCTTACCACCCTTGATGTGCTTTTGAATATCATCACTGTCTAAGGCATGTTTGACATAACGCACCGCAGCGGCTTTGTCGCCCCCGGCGCGTAACTCGGCATCCTGGTCAACCGAAAAATTTGCTGGGCCGTGTCCGCCGAGTACCCAATCGGTCATGGCTGCGGCTGGGCTAATGGTGACTTGTACTGGCTCGACCGGAAAGGGATAAATCGCTTTACCCAGTGCGGTGAGGATTTCTTCGGACTTTGTAGCCGAGGCAGTGTCAATCACAAGCCAGTGGTTGACCGGATCAATCCAGACCCGAGTATCACGCGCAAGACTAAAGGCGCGTGGCAATAGAGTTTGCGTGACTTCTTCTTTGAGATCGCGTAACTGTTTACGACCTGGCTTGAAACCTTGTTGATCTTCGAGCTCTTGGGCGCGCACTTTGGCAAACTGATTAATCACCGTGGCGGGGAGTAGTTTTTTTTCGGTGCGATACGCGCATAACACTTGACGGCCGACGCCATAGGCAAAACGAACGTCTTCTTCGCGCGGGGGGACCCAGCCAATCGAAAGGGGGGCTGCGGCACCAGCAGAGACAAACTGTTCTTTGGCTAAAAGTGCGTCGAGTTGGGGCGCTGTCAGGGTGAAAGAAGGTGACAGGCGAAATAACTTAAGATTTTTAAACCACATGACGCACTCGCAAAAAAGAAATCGATTCTAGCCGATGCGTCGTGCGAAACTGGCTGGGTGACTGGTCAAGTTTGCCCAGTCATGCCCTCGAAGGTCGTGTGAATCACCAAGTCGACAATATCTTGATTTGAGAAGGCGCCCCCCATTTGCAAGAAATCTGCGACTGGATCGCACGAGCGAGCATAAATTGTGTACAAAATCACTTCGCCAGGCAACGAGGCAGACAAGCTGCGGTCGGCCTGAGCCTGTTCGATCCATTCACCGAGGAGTTCGGTCAGAGAGCTTAAACGATCAATATAAGGCGGGTAGGCTAAGAGTGCTTGCTGAGTGCTCGAGCGTGTTGAGGGCAACAAGGGCATGGTGCCACCGAGGTGCTCGGTGACGGCCCAGCGCACCACTGCCTTGAGCTTGTCAAGCGGCGTGTGGTGCTCGGGCAGTGCGTGTGCAAGCGTTAGCGCACTTTCAAGCAGGCGAGTCATAGAGGCTGCTGCCAATTGCTCTTTGGATTGAAAATGCTTGTATAGGCTCGCTTTGGCAATCCCGACATCCGCCGCAACCTCATCCATGGTCATGAGGTCAAACCCTTTTTGTGCCAATAAGCGATTGACCGCGTCAAGAATCGCGTTCTCACGAAATTGCAACTGCTGCTGTTTAAACGACAGCTTGACGGGGGCGGTTTCAATCATTCGATTTTCAAGTCGCTACAAATTAATTCTAATAAGTATATTTTATTACCAATCAGTATTTTTTTATACTTCATGGTATAACAACAATTAGAACATGGATTGTTAAGTGAGTTAAGTTTGATTATGCCCGTAAGCGCGACCCTTGAGGGGTTTTCCTCTGCACGAGAAGACGTACCAGAGCACTTGCGTGAGCAGGCGGGTGATAGCTGGACCCTTTGTGGCAAGGGAGTGTTTAGCTGGAGCGTGTTTAAGTTCTACACAATCCGCTTGTTGACTCGGTCCGGTCATTTTGATCCAACTCAGCCCTACATTTTGGATCTCTCCTACTTGCGTAAGCTGTCTGCGCAACAGATTGTGACGATCTCTTTGCAAGAAATCGAGCGACTCGTTGCTCCTGGCGCTGAGCAAACGGCGAGCTGGCGGCAGGCGCTTGACTCAATCGTGCCAGACGTGAGCCTCGGTGATCGGCTGTTTGGGTGGTTCAAGCCAGGCGACGGTGTCTACTTTTTTTCTGCGAATCGCGAGCTAGGCGCGATACGTGACGCTGAGTTTGTGCATGCCTTCTCTGCAATCTGGCTTGATGTGCGCACGCAACGGCCTGAGTTACGGCAAGCGCTGTTAGGGTTAGCGGGTGCCGCAACATGACAAACACACTCACTCACGCTGGTTCTTCTCGTCGGCCCCCGCCAGGCAGCCGGGTCGCAGTGGTGGGGGCGGGTATTGCGGGGCTGTCGACGGCGTGGCTACTGGCAGATCAGTATCGCGTGACGCTGTTCGAGGCGGGCAGTTATTTTGGTGGGCACTCTAATACAGTCGACGTCACACTCGAAGGCGTCACGCATCCGGTTGATACCGGGTTTCTTGTCCACAACGATTTGACATACCCGAATCTGGTGCCTCTTTTGGCGCATTTGGGCGTACCGGTTCACTCAAGTGATATGTCCTTTGGTGTTTCGATTTGTGAGCCAGATATTGAATGGGCTGGCACTAATTTAAGCTCTGTCTTTGCTCAACCCGCAAATTTTTTTCGCCCAAGGTTTCTGGGGATGTTGCGCGACATCTTGCGCTTTAACCGCGAGGCCGAGCGCTACCTGCTTGAAGCGCAGCGCACACCCCTGACGCTTGCCAGTCTGCTCAAGCGTGAGAAGTTTGGTCAGGCGATGCAAGACTGGTATCTGTTGCCAATGGCCGCAGCGATCTGGTCTGCACCAGTCAGTGCTGTGTTGGATTTTTCAGCGGCAACCTTCCTAGCCTTCTGTTTAAATCATCGCTTATTGCAAATTGACGATCGGCCAAAATGGAAAACCATTTTAGGTGGCTCGCGCGTCTACGTGCGCGAAATGCTCAAACGCATCACTGACGCGCGTCTGGCCTGTCCTGTGACCCAGGTGCGGCGTAGCGAGGCTGCGGTCTCGATCACGTCAGCCGCCGGCGTTGAGGATTTTGACGCTGTCGTGATGGCCTGTCACGCGCCGACGACGCTTGCGCTGCTCGACGCCACGCCAGAAGAGCGTCGCGTATTGGCGGGGTTTCGCTATCAGGCCAACGAGGCGATTTTGCATACAGATGTGGCACTGTTACCCAGGCGAAAAAAAGTATGGTCAGCCTGGAACTACATGGCCATTGGCGGGCAAGGTCTCGAGCGTCCGGTTGCCGTGAGTTATTTAATTAATCAACTGCAGCCCTTGCCGTTTGAGACACCAGTGGTTGTGACACTGAATCCGCATCAAGCGCCAGAACCTTCGAAAGTGTTGGCGCGGTTCTCCTATGAGCATCCAGTCTTGGATCAAGCCGCGAGCGCGGCACAGCAAGATGTCCCTAAGCTTCAGGGTCTGCAAAGAACTTGGTTTTGTGGCGCTTGGAGTGGTTTTGGTTTTCATGAGGATGGCTTGAAATCTGCCTTGCGTGTGGCGCGTGATTTTGAAGTGACCCCTCCTTGGCAGGCGGTCTATGACTGAGAGCGCGCTCTTGTTGTGTCGGGGTCGTGTGATGCACGCGCGTCTGCGCCCCTTTGTCCACCGCTTTGTCTATCGGGTATTTTGCTTGCGCTTACGTATCGATCAGCCGGCTCAGTTAGCGCGCAGTACCAGCTGGTTGTTTGGTTTTGAGTGCGCGCGGCCGATTAGTTTTCGAGCGCAGGATCATGGCGCCCGCGATGGCACGGAGCTGATGAAATGGCTGTCGCGCACACTCGTCGCCAGTGATGTCCATTTTGAGCTGGGCGCAGTTTGGTTGCAATGTTTTCCCAGGGTGTTGGGCTATGTGTTTAACCCTGTCAGCTTTTGGCTGGTACATGACCGCACGGGGGCGCTGCGAGCCCTCGTAGCCGAAGTCAATAATACTTTTGGGCAACGCCATCAATATGTCTTAACGGCACCAAACCTTGCGCCCATTGGTGCGACCACCAAGCTCGCGTGTCAAAAGGTGTTTCATGTGTCGCCGTTTTGCGACGTCGCAGGGCACTATCGGTTTGAGCTTGATGAGCGTGCTGGGCAGCCGCGGTTAGCAATTGATTATTTTGATGACGAACAAGAGCTTCAGCCTTTGCTGCGCACGGCGATCGTTGTGCAACCACAACCCTTGCGCACCCGTGCACTATTGGCTGCATTTTTGACGATGCCCATGATGACGCTTGGGGTGATGCTACGCATTCATGTGCAAGCTTTTAAACTTTGGCGTCGCCAAGCAAAATATAGGCCTGTACCGGCTTTACCAGTCGACGAAGTCACCCATAATTTTACGCATCGAAAATGAATCTGAACGAACAAGAACTCTCGCTGTCTTCGACCCGTTTGCGTTGGTCAGGCCGCTTATTGATTAAGCTCTTGAAGCGCTTGACGCATGGTTCGCTTACGCTGGTCGATCCGCAGGGTTCAAGCTTGCACTTTGGCCAGACCTCTGCGAGCTTGCATGCAGAACTGCATATTCATGATTGGCGTGCGGCGGGCTTGATCTTGCGCCAGGGCGATGTTGGTTTTGCTGAAGGTTTGCGGCGCGGCTGGGTCGACTCACCGAATTTATTGACCCTGTTTACAGTGGCCATGCGTAACGAGCAAGTGTCAGAGGCGGTCGATGGGCACTGGTGGGCGTTAGTGCTGAAAAAGCTTTCGCACTGGGTGCTGAAAGATAATAGTCGCCGAGGCAGTCGTCGCAATATCTTAAGTCATTACGATGTCGGTAACGCGTTCTATCAGCTTTGGCTAGATCCTTCAATGACCTACTCGGCAGGCTGGTTTGAAGGGGATTTGACGCGTACGCTAGAAGCGGCGCAAGACGCCAAATACGACCGTATTTTGAACCAATTGCAAGCAATGCCAGGTCAAACCTTGCTAGAAGTCGGCTGCGGTTGGGGTGGCTTTGCGCAACGCGCGGCGCGGCGAGGGTTAAAGGTGATCGGCATCACGTTGTCGGATGCTCAGCTTGAGTGGGGGACGCAACGTATCCGTGAGGCCGGTTTGCAAGAGCAGGTCGTCTTGAGACTGCAAGACTACCGCGATGTACCTGAGCGTTTCGATCACATTGTTTCAATTGAAATGTTTGAAGCCGTCGGTTTATTGCATTGGCCGAGTTATTTTCAGATGCTGAGCCGTTGCCTCAAGCCCAGTGGGCGCGCGGTGGTGCAAACGATTGATATCGAAGATCAGCGCTTTGACGTGTATCGACGCGGCACTGATTTCATTCAGCAGTTCATTTTTCCGGGCGGCATGTTACCGAGTCCGGCACGCTTCGAAAAAGAGTGTGAAGCTGCTGGCTTGCACGTTCAAGAAACACTCTCGTTTGGCCTAGATTACGCCGAGACACTCAAGCGCTGGGCGCAGCAGTTTGAACAAGCGATCTCAACGATCCGCGAACAGGGCTACGACGATGCCTTTATTCGTATCTGGAGAATGTATCTTGCCTATTGTGAGGCAGGCTTCAGAGAACAGCGAACCGACGTCAAACAGTGGACACTATGCGCAAACTAATCTTGGGTTTACTGATGATGGTGCTGTTACCTGGCGCCTTACTCGCCGAGGTCACACTCTTGGGCCTGCCAGACGCTCAATTGGTCGGGCGTGGGCAATTTACCCGCTTCGGCTTTTCAGTCTACGAGGCACGACTGTGGGCGCCACTCGGGCAATACACACCAGAACGTCCCTTTGCTTTATCGTTAACGTATTCTCGTACGATCGCTGGCGAGAAGCTCGTGCAAGCCTCGTTTGATGAAATGCAAAAATTGCAGGCCCCCCTGGCCGAGCGCCTCGAATGGCGTGCAGACCTTGAGCGGGTATTGCCCGACGTTGTGCCTGGCGATTCAATCACAGCGGTATATTACCCAGGACAAGGCGCGACATTTTTTCATCGCGACAAGCAAACTGGGCAAATCAATGACGATTTAGCGAAACACTTTTTTGGTATTTGGCTCGACCCACGCACCAGTGAGCCGAGTTTGCGTCAAGCCCTGTTGGGCAAACGCTAGTGGATAAGCGTCATCTGCTTGGTTACGCGACGCTTAGCTTACCGCTAGCGATGTCGATGATGCCGATTTACATGATCTCGCCGAAGTTTTACGGTGATGTGCTGGGTGTCGAATTAGCCGCCTTAGGGGCTGTTCTGTTTTTTACCCGCCTGCTCGATACGGCACAAGATCCGTTGATTGGCCGTTTGGTCGACGCCACGCAGCATCGACGGGGCGGCTGGGCATCGTTGATGATCGGCGCCTCGTGTGCCTTGGCTGTGGGATTCGTCTTGTTATTTATGCCGCCAGACTGGTCGCAAGCTGGTTTGCTCTTTTGGCTCGGTGGGTCGTTGATTTTGGTGTACGGCGCGCACAGTGTCTTGAGTGTGTGTTACCTGACCTGGGGCGCACGGCTGACCGATGACTCAACCGGGCGCGCTCAAGTGACCGCCTGGCGCGAAGCTGTTGGCTTGGTCGGAGTGGTTGTCGCATCGGTGTTGCCGGCTCTTTGGGTCGGGCAGCTGGGTGCTCGCGTCGGCTATCAATGGTTTGCCTGGTTGTTCGCGGCATTGCTGTTGCTCGCGCTCGGTTGTACTTTGCGTTGGTCACCGGCGCCGAAACGATTGAGTCACCCAGGCAGGCAAGACTTACGCGTGGCGCTCGCACCACCCGAAGTGCGACGCGTGTTGTGGTTTTATTTGTTCAACGCGATTTCAGTCGCAGTGCCAGCGACTCTTGTGTTGTTTTTTATCGACGATGTGGTGCAGTCGCCAAGCCACGCCGGCCTATTTTTAGGTGTCTATTTTTGTGCTGGAATGCTCGCCTTACCTCTTTGGGTCTTGCTGGCTGCACGGGTTGGTAAAGCCCGGGCGTGGTTAACGGGCAGTGGCCTTGCTGCGCTCTCGCTGTTGTGTACCTGCTGGGTGGGTGCCGGAGATATATTTTTTTATGCCGTAATTTGTGCCTTGGCCGGTGCTGGGCTCGGTGCAGATGTTGCTTTGCCTCCCGCAATGCTCGCGGATGCGATTCCTCCAACCCATCGCAATAGTACTGGCCTGTATTTTGGGATCTGGGTGCTGATCGGAAAATTCGCGTTGGCACTTGCTGCGGGGGTGACCTTGCCGGCGTTGCAAGTCTTTCAATATCAGCCTGGGCACCCAGAATCGGCCTTGGCCTTGGGCCTGACGTATGCGCTGTTGCCATTGCTCTTTAAAGGGCTGGCGCTAGTTGTGTTGTTTTCGCAGTCTTCTCGTTTTAGTCTGATGCGAGCTCATTCTCGCAAGGAGTCAACATGAAAATTAAAGCTTTATTCGCTTCAGCGACCGCAGCGTTATTGACAGCGTGTGGCAGTGTAGACGTTGCACATTATGCGGCAGAAAAACCGACACTCGAATTGTCGAGTTTTTTTACTGGCACGATTGACGCCTGGGGTATTTTTCAAAAACGTAGCGGCGAAGTGGCACGCCGCTTTAACGTTGAAATTCAGGCCAGCTGGGTGAGCCCGAATGAGGGCACTTTAGATGAACGTTTCACCTACTCAGACGGCGAAAAGCAAAGGCGGGTCTGGACGCTTAAGCGTCAACCTGACGGTAGCTGGCAAGGCACTGCCGATGATGTGGTGGGCACGGCCACCGGGCGTGTGGCGGGTAATGCACTACGTTGGACCTATGTCTTGAGACTACCCGTCGATGGCAAAGAGTACTTGGTTAATTTTGATGACTGGATGTGGCAGATGGACGACTCTTCGATGATGAATCGGTCTACCATGTCAAAATTTGGCATTGATCTGGGCGAAGTGACCTTGTTTTTCCGCAAGCGCACAGCGCCTAATCCTTCATGACAACAATCCATACAGTGTCCAACTCTGCATCTGTCATGAAGGCTGGTCAGCAACACGTCTTCTCTTCGTTGAGAATGAAGCCCCTGAATGCTCCGATCACCTCATGGGTGGGTAAACGGATTTGGTTAGTCGGAGCGTCGAGCGGCATCGGTGCGGCGTTAGCGCAAGGGCTCTTAGACGCTGGGGCGTCTGTGGTGTTGTCGGCGCGTCGCGGCGACCAATTGGCGATTGTTGCTGCCCCGTATGCAAACGCTTCGGTGCTTCCTTTTGATGTGACCGACACTGAAGCTTGGCCAAAGGCTTTGGCCACAGTCCTAGAGCGTTTAGGTCAGCTTGACTTGGTGGTCATGGGAGCGGCTCGCTATGATCCAACGCATAGCTGGCAGATTGATATTGACCAGGCAAAAAAGAGTTTCGATCTTAACGTGGTCAGTGTGTATCGCGGGCTGTCGGTGATCGTGCCCCAGCTGTTAGGGCAGGGTCACGGGGGCATATCGTTGATCGGTAGTATTTCTGGCTACACGGGTTTGCCGCGCGCGTTGATATATGGTGCGACCAAGGCTGCGTTGCAAAACTTGTGCGAGACGCTATATTTTGAATTAGCGCCAAAGGGTCTTGGGGTGTATTTAATCAACCCTGGTTTTGTACAAACACCGATGACCTCGGCCAATGATTTTGAAATGCCAGGTTTGATGACGCCTGAAGCGGCTGCTAGTGCGATTATGCGTGGGTTTGAGCGTGGGCACTTTGAAATTCGCTTTCCCAAAGCATTTTCACTCTTGCTGCGCGTGATCAGTATGTTGCCCGATCGCTTACGGTTTGCGCTGTTACACAAGACGACAAAAATGTGATGACAGACTCTCAGACGCGCTTTGAAGAGTTGGCGCAGTGGTTTGCAACACTGACCCCGATATCTTTACAAAACATCGACAACATATATGCTCAGACGGCGACGTTTCGTGATCCCTTTAATCAGGTCGTAGGTAGGGCGTCGATTCAGCGTATCTACCAGCATATGTTTGAGCAGTTAGGTGAGCCGAGGTTTGTGATCACGTCCAAGCTTGTTGACTCAGCCGAGGCGTTCATGACCTGGCAATTTCTGTTTACGCTTTACGATAAAGCGTACAAGATTGAAGGTGGCACTCATTTTCAATTAGACGAACACGGCCTGATCGTTTTGCACCGCGATTATTGGGATGCTGCGCAAGAGCTCTACGAAAAAATCCCAGTGTTGGGTGCTGTCTTGCGGCTGCTACGAAAAAAACTTTCAGTGCGAGCCTAGCTTGAATCGTGAAAGGCTGGCTTGAATCGTGAAAGGCTGGCCTGAATCGTGAAAGTCTAGCCTGAATCGTGAAAGGCTAGCCTGAATCGTGAAAGTCTGGCCTGAATCATGAAAGGCTGGCCTGAATCGTGAAAGTCTGACGCCCTCAGACGTCGCGCTCAGAGGTGAGTTGTTCGAAGCGAACCTCGATGCGTGTTCCAACTTTAGGCAATCCATTTTGCAACGGATCCAAGATGTTGAGGCTCGCGCCATGTTGGGTGGCAATCTGGCGCACGATTGCTAGGCCTAAGCCGCTGCCATCGACTTTTGTGCCTAGCACACGATAAAAACGGTCAAATACACGCTCGCGGTCAACAAGCGGAATCCCTTGCCCTGTATCTTCGACTGCGATAATGACTTGGTGAGCAATTTGCGAGACACTGACCGTCACGTGCCCCATTGCCGGGGTGTAGCGTAAAGAGTTATCGATTAAGTTGTTCAGTAATTCAGCCAATAAAAGTGCCTGACCTTTAATCAATATTGGGTGGTCTGCAGCCTCAAAGCCCAAGTCAATTTGAGCGGCTATCGCCCGATCGACCCATTGCTGCGTTTGTTGCTGGGTGAGTGCTCTGACGTCAACCGAAGTGACTTGAACGTTATCAGGATTTTCAGCTCGGGCCATGAGCAGTAGCTGATCGATCAAGCGTGTGGCGCGTACCGTGCCTGCAATAATCTGATTCAGGCTTGAGAGCGTTTCACCGGGGGGGGTGCCGCGCAAGCCAAGTTCGGCCTGTGTTCGTAATCCTGCAAGAGGTGTTTTCAGTTGATGTGCGGCATCGGCAACAAAGCGCTGCTGCGCCAAAATGTGGCTCGCCAGGCGCGCAAGCAACTCGTTCATCGCGGTGACCAGCGGCTCGATCTCGACTGGGACATTACGTCCGTCAATCGACGACAAGTCGTCGGGCTTTCTGGCGCGTAAGCGTTTCTGTAAGGCGTTAATGGGCGCAATGCCGCGCGACAAGCCAAACCAGATTAAGAGCGCAGCGATTGGCAGAACCGAAAATTGCGGAATGATCACGCCCTTGATGATGTCATTGGCAAGAGCCACTCGCCGCTCGACTGACTCTGCCGCAACCACTAGAACAGGCCCGGCCTCGCGCAAACCCGTTGTGCGCCAAGTGTATGCAAAGCGAACGTCAAACCCACGCACGATTTGGTTTTTGTAATAGATCGTGTCAAATTGCTGCGCCTCGGCCTTGAATGGGGTCGGTAGTTCGGCGTCGCCGCCCAGTAGTTCGCCAGCAGGTGCGATGACTTTCCAAAAGACACCGTCGTTTTCGCGCGGGCGCAGCGCGAGTCTGGCGGGCGCAGAGAGCTTAAATGTGGCGTGGCCGTTTTCGACCTCGATCTGCTGGGTTAACACCTCAAGGGCGTTGACAAGATTTAAATCATACGGAACATTGGCCAGGTCTTGCGCGGCGACATAGGTAATCGCGATGCTCATGGGCCAGAGCAAAAAAAGCGGGGCAAGCAGCCAGTCAAGCACCTCGCCTAACAATGAGCGCCTAGCCGCTCGCTCGCTTAGGTTCGAGTCCAGATCAAATTCGCGCTCGAAGGCTTCACGCTGAGGTGGTGCAGTCGTGGGTGGCGCCGAGGGGCGAGAAGCGATCTCTGTCAAACCCTGAGTCACTTAGGTTTGCGCACTAGTGGTCGACGACTCTCGTTCAAGGCAATAGCCCAACCCGCGCACGGTCGCAATTTTTACCCCGCTCTCTTCAAGC
>CANCMG010000104.1 GCA_947378965.1 Alcaligenaceae bacterium
ATCAAGATGGACGTTGATGACAGTTTGGCGTTGCGCCGTTCGTGCCGTGAAGGTGTGTGCGGCTCAGATGCGATGAACATCAATGGCAAAAATGGTTTGGCGTGCACCACCAACATGCTTGAATTAACTGAGCCTGTTGTCCTGCGCCCTTTACCCGGCCTGCCAGTGATTCGCGATTTGATCGTGGATATGACACAATTCTTTAACCAGTATCACTCGATCAAGCCTTATCTGATCAATGACACCCCGCCACCCGAGAAAGAGCGTTTGCAAACCCCCGAGGCGCGCGACGAACTCAATGGCCTGTACGAGTGCATCTTGTGCGCCTGCTGTTCAACATCGTGCCCGTCCTTCTGGTGGAATCCTGACAAGTTTGTGGGCCCCGCTGGCTTGCTGCAGGCGTACCGGTTCATTGCCGATACACGTGATCATGCAACCGCTGAGCGTCTGGATAACCTCGAAGATCCGTACCGCTTGTTCCGCTGCCACACCATCATGAATTGCGTTGACGTTTGCCCCAAAGGCTTGAACCCTTCACTGGCGATTGGCAAAATCAAAGAAATGCTTGTGCGTCGCACGGTTTAGACGGATGTCACGCGAATGAGTCAACTCACTGACATGGACCGCACGCGACTGCGCTGGCGTGCTCGGCGTGGGTTGCTCGAAAATGATCTGATGCTGACTAAGTATTTGGACACTTACGAGACGACTTTGACCGATGTGGACGTCTCGGCACTCACCCAGTTGTTTGAGCTGGGTGACAACGAGCTGTTAGACTTACTGTTAGCCCGGCTAGAGCCGTCGGGCGCGTTAGATCGGCCTGCTGTGCATGCGGTCTTGGCTGGGATTCGCGCTTTATAAACGTCTTCAACATGCATCAAAAAAAATTATAGAAGGAACAAAACATGAAACTGTCTGACAAAAAAGCTACGCTCTCGTTCTCTGACGGAAGCCCCTCGTTTGACTTTCCGGTCTACGACGGCACGGTCGGCCCACAGGTGATTGATATTCGTAAGTTATATGGCCAAACTGGCATGTTTACTTATGATCCAGGTTTTTTGTCGACGGCTTCGTGCACGTCAGACATTACCTACATCGATGGCGACAAAGGCGAACTGTTGTATCGCGGCTATCCAATCGAAGAGTTGGCCGTTAATTGCGACTTCATGGATATCAGTTACCTGATCCTGAATAGTGAGTTGCCCGATGCCAAGCAAAAGCTTGCCTTTGATTCTTTGGTGACCAATCACACGATGGTCAACGAGCAGATGCAATTTTTCTTGCGTGGCTTTCGTCGCGATGCGCACCCAATGGCAGTGTTGACCGGTCTGGTCGGTGCCATGTCGGCCTTTTATCACGACTCTAATGACATTACCAACCCGCATCATCGTCACGTCGCCGCGATCCGTTTGATCGCCAAGATGCCGACTTTGGTCGCAATGGCCTACAAATATTCACAAGGCCAGCCTTACATCTATCCAAAAAACAGTTTGTCATACACCGGCAATTTCTTGCGCATGATGTTTGCAACACCTTGCGAAGAATACGTTGTGAACCCTGTTGTTGAGCGTGCGCTTGATCGTATTTTCATCTTGCATGCTGATCACGAACAAAATGCCTCAACGTCAACGGTGCGCTTGTGCGGTTCGTCTGGTACTAACCCCTTTGCTGCCATCGCAGCAGGTGTGGCCTGCTTGTGGGGCCCAGCACACGGGGGCGCGAACGAAGCTTGCCTGCAAATGCTTGAAGATTTGCAAGCGAAAGGTGGCTTAGCCAAGGTCGGCGAGTTCATGGAGCAAGTCAAAGACAAGAACTCAGGCGTTCGTTTGATGGGGTTTGGTCATCGTGTTTACAAAAACTACGATCCACGCGCGAAGTTGATGCAGCAAACCTGCAAAGAGGTATTGGCTGCCTTGGGTCTTGAAAACGATCCGCTGTTCAAACTTGCAATGGAAGTCGAGCGTATTGCGCTCGAAGATCCGTATTTTGTTGAACGCAAGCTCTATCCGAACGTCGATTTCTACTCTGGCATTGTTCAGCGTGCGATCGGTGTGCCAACAGCGCTGTTTACCGCGATTTTCGCTCTGGCGCGTACGGTTGGCTGGATCGCACAATGGAACGAGATGATTTCTGACCCTGAGTACAAAATTGGTCGTCCTCGCCAGTTGTATCAAGGTGCGACTTCGCGCTCTGTTCCGAAGCGTAAATAAGTCTCTGCTGTTTGTCCTGGCTTTTGCACAGCGTGCAAGTCAGTCTTTTTGAAACGACCCCATCAAGCTGGGCACTTGCCCCGCCTTTTGGGGTTTTTTCATTTCGGAGCATTTTTTGTGAGCGCGCACCTGAGTCGCAGGCACGCAAAAGCGATCAGGTGTGCTCACACCCTGCGTCACCTAGTGGGGCCCCTTGTCGGTTCTGTATTGTTTCGTTCGTACAACGTTTGTAAAGATAACCTTCAACTATCAAAGGCTATCTGCATAAAACTAATGGGTTTATTCAGACCCGCGGGTTATACTACGTCGCCGGACTTTAAGGCTTAAAACAACTGCCTTCTGCCCGCTATCCGCAAATCGGTTTGGCCGAGTCAACGGAAGGTATTCCTGCATCGTAACGGGTGAAGCACCCGACAAGGTGAAGCGTCAAATGTCATCAGAACTCGAATCACTACAGAACTCCTATCTTTTTGGGGGTAATGCTCCGTATGTCGAAGAGCTTTATGAGGCTTATCTCGACAACCCTGGCTCGGTGCCAGACAACTGGCGAAGCTATTTCGACCAATTGCAGCATATGCCTGCGACGGATGGCCAAGCTGCCACGCGTGATCAGGCACACGCGCCGATCGTTGAGTCGTTTGCGATTCGCGCTAAAACAAATGGCTTTGTACAGCGCGCAAAAGAATCTGATCTAGCCGTCGCAACCAAGCAAGTGCACGTGCAGTCTTTGATTGCAGCGTACCGCTCACTTGGTTCAAGATGGGCTGATCTCGATCCGCTCAAGCGTACCGATCGCCCTGCGATCCCCGAACTAGACCCAGCGTTTTATGGTCTGAACGAGGCCGATCTCGATCAGGTTTTTTCGGCAGCCAATACATATTTTTCTAGCGCAAGCACCATGACCTTGCGCGACATTCTTAAAGCCTTGCGTGATACTTATTGTCGCTCGGTCGGCGCCGAGTTCATGCATGCGTCTGATCCTGCAGTCAAGCGTTGGGTTCAAGAGCGCCTTGAGTCAACCTTGTCTGCACCACCGGTGTCTGCCGAAGATAAACGTAATTTGTTGCAACAGCTGACTGAGGCCGAAGGCCTTGAGCGTTTTTTACACACAAAGTACGTCGGGCAAAAACGTTTTTCCCTCGAAGGTGGCGATAGCTTTATCGCCTCAATGGACGAACTCGTTCATCATGCGGGTGAGGCTGGTGTGCAAGAGATCGTGGTCGGAATGGCGCACCGCGGTCGTCTGAACATGCTGGTTAACATCATGGGAAAGATGCCTGGCGATTTGTTTGCTGAGTTCGAAGGTCATCACGCCGAAGGCTTAAGCGATGGTGATGTGAAGTACCACAACGGTTTTTCAAGCGATCTGTCTACACGCGGCGGCCCAATGCATCTGTCGCTTGCCTTTAACCCTTCGCATCTTGAAATCGTGAACCCAGTCGTTGAAGGTAGCGTGCGCGCACGCCAAGAGCGTCGCGGTGCCGACGGCTACAAGCAGGTGTTGCCCGTGCTGGTGCATGGCGACGCAGCGTTTGCTGGGCAGGGCGTTGTCATGGAAACCCTGAACTTAGCCGAGACCCGGGGCTATGGCACGGGTGGCACGGTTCACCTGGTCATTAACAACCAGATCGGATTTACCACTTCAGATCCGCGCGATACGCGGTCGACCCTCTATTGCACTGACGTGTCAAAGATGATCGAAGCGCCAGTGTTTCATGTGAATGGTGATGATCCTGAGGCAGTTGCGTTTACCACCCGTCTTGCTCTGGATTTCAGAATGAAATTTGGTCGCGATGTGGTGGTGGATATCGTGTGCTTCCGTAAACTCGGGCACAACGAACAAGATACTCCTTCACTCACGCAGCCTTTGATGTACAAGCGCATTGGCGCTCATCCTGGTACGCGTAAGCTCTACGCAGACAAACTGACTGCACAGGGCGTGCTTAAAGAAGGCGAGGGCGATCAACTCGTCAAAGACTATCGCCAGTACATGGAAGACGGCCAGCGCACGATCGAGCCTGTGCTGACGAATTACAAAAGCAAATACGCAATCGACTGGACGCCTTTCTTAAATGCAAAGTGGACAGACCAAGCTGACACCGGTGTGCCGTTAGCTGAGCTCAAAAGTATCGGTGAAGCACTGACGCAGACGCCTGCTGGGTTTGCGCCCCATGCGCTTGTGACAAAGTTGCTCAACGACCGTCGCGCCATGGCGCGTGGTGAGCAAAACCTTGACTGGGGAATGGGCGAGCATCTTGCCTTCGCAACCTTGGTGAAGTCCGGCTACGCGATTCGTATGACGGGTCAAGACTCTGGTCGCGGCACCTTTACCCATCGTCACGCGGTATTGCATGATCAAAATCGCGAGCGGTGGGATGATGGCACCTATATTCCCTTGCAAAATGTCTCGGCTGAGCAGGCACCGTTTATTGTGATTGACTCGGTCTTGTCAGAAGAAGCCGTGTTGGGCTTTGAGTATGGCTACTCGTGCGCCGATCCCAATACCCTCACAATCTGGGAAGCCCAGTTCGGCGATTTCGTCAACGGCGCTCAAGTGGTGATTGATCAGTTCATCGTATCTGGTGAGGCAAAGTGGGGCCGTCAGTCGGGCTTGACGCTGATGTTGCCGCACGGTTACGAAGGTCAGGGGCCCGAGCACTCATCCGCACGCATTGAGCGCTTCTTGCAACTCTGTGCCGACAACAATATTCAAGTTGTTCAGCCAACGACGGCGGCACAAATTTTCCATCTGCTGCGCCGTCAGATGGTGCGCAAGTTCCGTAAGCCACTTGTGATTTTGACGCCGAAGTCATTACTGCGTAATAAAGATGCGGGCTCCCCTCTCAAAGAGCTGTCTGCTGGTCGGTTTCAGCCAATTATCCCTGAGCTCGATGAGCAGATTAAGGCTGCGTCGGTAAAGCGGGTCTTGGCGTGTTCGGGCAAGGTGTATTACGACCTAGTGCATGGTCGTGCTGATCGTAAAGACGAGTCAGTTGCGATTATTCGTGTCGAGCAACTGTACCCCTTTGCACACAAAACCTTTGAGGCTGAGCTGCGCAAGTATCCTAAGGCTACCGAGGTGGTGTGGGTGCAAGACGAGCCGCAAAATCAGGGCCCTTGGTTTTACGTGCAACATCACTTGTACCAAAACATGTCAGCCGGACAAAAGCTCGGTTATGCCGGTCGCCCGGCGTCAGCCTCGCCCGCAGTCGGTTATTTAGCCAAGCATCAAGAACAGCAAAAGGCGTTGGTTGAGCAAGCCTTTGGCAAGTTCAAAGTGTTCATGCTGACTAAATAACTGTATTCAAGCGACTTTACCGAAATACTACGATCCCTCACGGAAAAAAAATGGCAATCACCGATGTAGTTGTGCCCCAACTGTCTGAGTCTGTATCTGAAGCAACGTTGTTAACCTGGAAGAAAAAGCCCGGTGAGGCAGTCACAGCTGACGAAATTCTGATTGAAGTTGAAACCGATAAAGTGGTGCTAGAGGTGCCGGCTCCTGCTTCGGGTGTGTTGACAGAAATCGTGCGCGCCGATGGCAGCATGGTGGCGGCGGGTGAGGTGATTGCTCGTATCGATACTGCAGGTAAAGCGGCAGCCGCGTCAGCACCGGCAGCCGTTGCTGCGCCAGTCGCAGCGGCACCGGTTGCAGCAGCACCTGTGGCAGCCTCCTCGGCGAGCGCTGGTGTAGCATCGCCGGCCGCCGCTAAAATTCTGGCCGAAAAAGGCGTTGCAGCTGCCGCTGTGACAGGGTCAGGTCGCGACGGACGTATCACCAAAGGTGACGCGCTCGGTGCTTCGGCGCCTGTCGCTGCGCCGGCCAAGGCCGCGCCTTTGGCAAACCCCGCGGTGCCAATGACGCAATCTTTAGATGGTCGTCCTGAGCAGCGCGTGCCCATGAGCCGCCTGCGTGCTCGCATCGCTGAGCGTTTGTTGCAATCGCAACAAGATAACGCGATCCTCACGACTTTTAACGAAGTCAATATGCAAGGCGTGATTGATCTGCGCAACTTGTACAAAGACAAGTTTGAAAAAGAGCATGGCGTGAAGTTGGGCTTCATGTCATTTTTTGTCAAAGCAGCCGTTGCAGCACTCAAGCGTTATCCATTACTGAATGCATCGATTGATGGCAAAGACATCATTTATCACGGCTATTTTGATATTGGTATTGCGGTCGGAAGCCCGCGCGGTTTGGTTGTGCCGATTCTGCGCAATGCTGATCAACTTTCAATCGCTGACATCGAAAAAACCATTGCCGATTTTGGTAAACGCGCCGCTGAAGGCAAGCTCGGTATCGAAGAGATGACCGGCGGTACGTTCTCGATTTCAAACGGTGGTGTGTTTGGTTCGATGTTGTCAACGCCGATTATCAATCCTCCTCAGTCAGCGATCTTAGGCGTTCACGCCACCAAAGAGCGTGCTGTGGTTGAAAAAGGCCAGATCGTGATTCGGCCGATTAATTACTTGGCAATGTCTTACGACCATCGCATTATTGATGGCCGCGAGGCGGTCTTGGGCTTGGTTGCGATGAAAGAAGCGCTCGAAGATCCACAACGCTTGTTGCTCGAAATCTAAACCGAGATATTCATGTCTACTCAATTTGATGTTGTAGTGATCGGTGCGGGCCCGGGCGGCTATATCGCTGCGATTCGTGCGGCCCAGTTAGGTTTGTCGGTGGCGTGCATTGATGCCTGGCAAAATGGTAAGGGTGGCCCTGCTCCAGGGGGCACTTGCACCAACGTAGGGTGCATCCCGTCTAAGGCTTTGCTGCAGTCTTCAGAGCACTACGATCAAGTCAACCATCATTTTGCAGAGCATGGCATTGAGGTCAAAGGCGTGAGCCTGAATCTTGAGCAGTTGCTTGGCCGCAAAAATAACGTTGTGAAACAAAACAACGACGGCATTTTGTATTTGTTTAAAAAGAACAAGATAACGTTCTTTCACGGCAAAGGTGCCTTCACAGGCAAGGTAGACGGCGGCTGGGCGATTAACGTCAGCGGCACCGCAACGGCCGATATCGTTGGCAAACACGTGGTCATCGCGACTGGGTCTTCGGCACGCGAATTACCAGGCTTGCCGTTCGACGAACAACAGGTCTTGTCTAATGACGGCGCCTTGAATATTGCAGCCGTGCCTAAAAAATTGGGCGTGATTGGTGCCGGTGTGATCGGTTTAGAAATGGGTAGCGTCTGGCGCCGCTTAGGTGCCGAGGTGACTGTTTTAGAAGCGATGCCCGAGTTTTTGGCCGCAGTCGATCAGCAGGTTGCAAAAGAAGCGTTTAAGATTTTTACCAAGCAGGGCCTGGCAATTCAAACCGGCATCAAGCTTGGTGAGATTAAGGCTGGCGCTAAAAGCATCACTGTCCCCTACACCGATGCAGCAGGCACTGAGCAAAAGCTTGTGGTCGACAAACTGATTGTCTCGATTGGCCGCGTGCCCTACACCGGCGGCCTGCAGGCCGAGGCCGTTGGCTTGCAACTGGATGAGCGTGGTTTTGTGGTGGTTGATGGCGATTGCAAAACCAATCTGCCAAACATTTGGGCCGTGGGTGATGTCGTGCGCGGCCCGATGTTGGCGCATAAAGCCGAAGAAGAAGGCGTTGCGGTTGCCGAGCGTATCGGCGGGCAGCATGGTCACGTCAATTTCAATACGATCCCCTGGGTCATTTACACCTCACCCGAGATTTCTTGGGTGGGTCAAACCGAGCAACAACTCAAGGCCAGCGGCCGCGCTTACAAAGCCGGTAGCTTTCCGTTCTTGGCCAACGGCCGCGCGCGCGCGTTAGGTGACACAACAGGGTTTGTCAAAATTTTGGCAGATGCCGCAACCGACGAAGTGTTAGGCGTGCATATCATTGGCCCCATGGCCTCTGAATTGATTGCCGAAGCCGTGACCATCATGGAGTTCAAAGGTGCGGCGGAAGACATTGCACGCATTTGCCATGCCCACCCCACCTTGTCAGAGTCGATGAAAGAAGCCGCACTTGCCGTTGATAAGCGCACACTCAATTTTTAAAAGCTTGGCTCGAACATAGCGCTGCTATTTTTTACTGAAGTCTTTGCTGTCGACGGCCCCCGGCACGAACGCCGGAGTTTTACGTATAACTTGATGAAACGCCTTTGAACGTTCTTGAATCTTACGAACACACACTCGCTGAGCGGGGGTATCAATCTGACCCAGCGCAGCGAGCTGCAGTTGCTCGGTTGCAGCGCTACTTCGATGACTGGGCTCTTTTTAAAGAGCAGCGCTCAAGCGCGGTAAAACGGTTCTTTAAACGCCCTGAAGTCCCGCGTGGTGTGTATTTATGGGGTGGCGTTGGGCGAGGTAAAAGCTTTTTGATGGATGCGTTTTACGCCACCGTACCGGTTAAGCGTAAAACGCGTTTGCACTTTCACGAATTCATGCGCAGCGTGCATCGTCAGCTTGACGAAGTCAAAGGCATGCAAGACCCGCTTGATGAAGTTGCACGGCGTATTTCAAAAAACTACCGTTTGATTTGTTTTGACGAGTTTCATGTGTCGGATGTCGCCGATGCGATGATCCTGTACCGCTTGCTCTTGAAGTTCTTTGAGTTTGGCACCTCGTTTGTGATGACCTCAAATTACGAACCTTCTACGCTGTACCCCGACGGCCTGCACCGTGATCGTTTATTGCCTGCGATTAAGCTTATCCAAACGCGCATGGATATCTTGAATGTTGATGCTGGCATTGACTACCGCAGGCGCACGCTTGAGCAAGTGAAGTGTTACCACACGCCCGGTGGGAAGCAGGCAGATGAGGCGCTGCAGGTGACTTTTACTCAGTTGGCAGATACGGCGGCACAAGATCCTGTTTTGTTGATCGAGCATCGAGAAATTCGCGCCAAACAGCGCGCGGGTAGTGTGGTTTGGTTTGATTTTGCAACGCTTTGCGGTGGTCCGCGCTCGCAAAACGATTACCTTGAACTAGCCAGCCGCTTTCATGCCGTGATTCTGTCTGATGTGCCAAAAATGGGCCCACGCGAGGCCTCTGAAGCACGTCGCTTTACCTGGCTCATTGATGTTTTTTATGATCATAAGATCAAGCTAATTATGTCAGCCGCTTGCGAACCAGATGAAATTTATACATCGGGCCCAATGTCTAATGAATTTCACCGCACAGTGTCTCGTATTCTTGAAATGCAATCCAAAGAGTATTTAGAGTCTGAGCGGCGCGATACTGTCAGCATCTGATTCTTAGCCGCTACGCTAACTGTGCCTGGGCGTAAGCGTTAGATCTCGTCAGTTGCTAAGCAGTCACCAGTGCAAACCCTTAAAAATTGAGCTTAAGTGTCGTGATATCGTCAGAGCCTCAATATCAGCGTTCGCTAGAAAGTCCATGAATAGCCGTGATCCGTTCGCGGTAGCTGTAGACGTTACACTCGTGGCTTAGCTGTTTTCTCAAACCTCAGCACTTGGCACCTCTATGAATACCCGCGTTCTGACTGGCATCACCACTTCTGGCACACCACACCTTGGTAATTATGTGGGGGCCATTCGTCCGGCAATACAGGCTAGTCAGCAACGCGATGTGGATGCGTTTTTTTTCTTGGCCGATTATCACGCGCTGATCAAGTCTGAAGACCCCGCCCTGATTGCGCGTTCGCGGCTTGAAATTGCCGCAACCTGGTTGGCGTCGGGCCTTGAGCCACAGCGCGTCACGTTTTATCGCCAGTCTGATGTGCCAGAAATCCCCGAGTTGTGCTGGATGCTGACCTGCGTCACGGCCAAGGGGTTGATGAACCGCGCCCATGCGTACAAAGCCTCTGTAGACCAAAACACAGCAAAAGGTGTTGAGGCCGATGATGGCATCAATATGGGTTTGTTCTCATACCCCATTTTGATGGCGGCTGACATTTTGATGTTTAACGCCCACAAGGTACCGGTTGGTCGCGACCAAACGCAGCACCTTGAAATGGCGCGCGATATCGCGCAGCGCTTTAATCATTTGTTTGGTCAGGGGCGTGATTTTTTTGTGTTGCCTGAGGCCGTGATTTCTGAAGATGTCGCAACTTTGCCGGGTCTGGATGGTCGTAAGATGTCTAAAAGCTACGGCAATACCGTGCCTTTATTTGAAGGCGGTGCCAAAGCGCTGAAAGCTGCTATCGCCAAAATTGTGACCGACTCGCGAGGCCCCGGCGAACCGAAAGATGCAGACGCCTCGCATCTGTACCTGATTTATAAGGCCTTTGCGCAACCTTCTGAAACCGCAAACTTTCATGCTGAACTGTTAGCTGGGATGGGGTGGGGGGATGCCAAAAAACGTTTGTGCGAGCGTATCGAACAAGAGATGGGCCCGTTACGTGCGCACTATGAAGACTTGATGTCGCACCCGGATCGTATCGAAGAGATTCTGCAAGAGGGCGCTCGCAAAGCGCGCGCGATTGCGACCCCCTTTATTCAAGAATTGCGTCAGGCAGTTGGCTTACGCAGCTTGGCCACCTCAGCGACTGCAACGTCTTCACAAACTACTAAAAAAGAAAAAGCTGCAACTAAAAGCGCCCGCTATGTCACCTTTCGAGACGAAGCCGGTCAATTTCGGTTTCGCTTGCTGGCGCAAGATGGCGCTGAGTTATTTTGTTCGATTGCTTTTGCTGATCCCAAGCAGGCGGGTACGGTCATGCGTGCAGTGCAGCAAGCGGGGCCCCAGGCGTGTATCAAGCTTGAAGGTGACCTCGGTTTGCTGATTGTGCAAGGCGAGCAAGTGATTGCCAACGCGCCCGATAGCGCCTCGACCCAACAACGCGAGCAACTGATTGCGGCCTTAACGCTTGCCATGCAGCCTAGCGCAGAGACCTAGCGCAGAGACCTAGCGCAGAGACCTAGCGCAGAGGCATAATGCAGCGGCTAAACGCAGAGACCTGACGCAGAGGCATAATGCAGCGGCTTAACGCAGAGACCTAACGCAGCGGCTTAACGCGGTGCTGCCCTAAAGCCGGTTGGCGGCAAATCTCTTGTGTCTGTCAGGCTGAAGGTAGGGCCTAAAGTGTTAAGCGCTTAATGTGCTGGTGCTTGCCAGCAAATCCTAGGTATGATGAAGTCCAGCGGCAGCTTTGGCTAGCCTGCGACGAATCATTCTAAAGGAGACCGCCAATGAGCGACGAACTGCCAACCGCAACACGAGTCAGTGATCCCGGAATCCGTGCCCTCTATAAATTAGAAAATCGTTGGCAAGCCTGGCTAGATGTTGAAGTCGCGCTGGCACAAGCCCAGGCGGCCTTAGGCATCATTCCAGAGCAAGCCGCAGTTGCCATTGCAAAGTGTGCGGATATTTCACTGATGGATCGCGCGCGTATCGACGAAGGCTTTGCGCGCACGGGGCACACGCTTGTGCCTCTGGTGTGGGAGCTTGGTCAATTAGTCGGAGAACCTCATGGCGGTTGGGTTCATTGGGGTGCCACGACACAAAACATCACTCAAACGGGCGATTTGCTGGTGCTGCGTCAGGCGCATCAAATCTTTGTGCAATTGCTCGAAGAGCTGCTAGACGCAATGGCTGACTTAGCAGAAAAGAGCGCGGACATGCCGATCGCGGCGCGTACACACGGGCAGCATGCGGTTCCGGCGACCTTTGGGCTGAAAGTTGCAACTTGGATTGATGAAATACTGCGACACCTAGAGCGCCTCGAGCAGGCGGCCCCTCGTATCTTTGTAGCGATGCTGGGTGGTGCCGCCGGCACGTACGCCTCGTTAGGCGAGCAGGGCCCTGCAGTGCAAAAGGGAATGGGCGAAAGGCTTGGGATGACTTCTATGCGCGTACCCTCGCGCTCGATTTCAGATCATTTCACAGAGAATGTCTGCGTGCTCGCGATGCTCGCTGCCACCTGCGGAAAAATTGGTCGAGAAATCTATGAGCTCATGAAAACTGAGTTTGCTGAGGTTGAAGAGCCGGTTCCTCCTGGCACCGTCGGTAGCTCGACCATGCCGCAAAAGCGCAATCCAAAATTGTGCCAAGACATTATTGCTGCGGCTGCAGACATTCGTGCTCAAGTTCCCTTGGCACTTGAGGCGATGCAAACCGAGCATGAGGCTGATCGTACGACCTCTTTAATGATCGATACCGCAGAGTCTCGCGCGTGTATTGCGACAGGCGATATGCTAGTGCGCTTGGTGCAGGTGATACGAGGCTTAAAACTCGATCCTCAAAGGATGAGAAAGAATTTGGACTTGAGTGGTGGGCTGATTATGGCTGAGGCTGTGATGCTGACGCTGGGCGCAACGCTCGGCAGACAGCATGCCCATGACGTTGTTTATGATGCAGCGCAAGCGGCATTTGTTGAAAATAAAGCGTTTGGCGCTTTGTTAAGTGCTGATCCGCGGGTGACCGAGCGCTTGGATTCTGGCGCTATCGCCAAGTTGATGGACCCGACCGAGTATTGCGGCCTCTCGGCAACGTTGGCGCGTGAGGCTGTGCAGCGGGTTCGCGAGCGGCATTCAACTCGTTGAGTGTTGCCTCGCTACGTAAGCTAGTCGTGAGGCGAAAAAAATCGTCGAGTCTGCGCCAGAGATGATACGATCCAACAAAAGCAACCTGTTGGAACTCAGTCAGACTAAAAGAAGTACTTAGTTTGACACACAGGGCGTATCTGCCCTGCGTATCGTGAGCCCTGCGGGTAAAAATATAAGAAAGATGGGCGGAGACAAAGTCATGCCATGGAAGATCAAGGCGCAAGCCATAAAAATAGCATTAGCATGCCTTTGCGCAGGGTTTTTTTCGATGCCAGCTTTCGCTGCAGAGCCTGTGCGCGGAGGCACCTTGCGTTTGGCTTTGCGCATTCCGACGGCTAGCCTGGATCCGTTGTTTGGCAATGCGGCGGGAACAGATCGAAAAATTTATAACTTGTTTGCCGAAAATCTGCTGTATCAGGATGAGGCCGGCAAATTTCATCCCGGCTTAGCGCAGAACTGGACGATTTCGGCTGATGGTCGCTCGATCATGTTTGACTTGCGCGCAGGCATCAAGTTTCAAGATGGCACGCCGATGGATGCTGCTGCGGTCAAATTTAATTTCGACCGTTTTCTTGATCCTAAAATCACGGCGGCGAGTAAGCAGTACATGACTGATATCGATTCAGTCGAAGCCGTCAGTGATTTAAGTGTCAAGGTGAATTTAAAAAATAAATCGGTTGTGATGCTTTCGATGTTAGCCGTCGAGCCCGGTTCGATTATGTCGCCGACGGCCCTGAAAGAGAAGGGGGCTGACTTCACGCGCAGCCCGGTGGGCACGGGGCCTTTTCAGATTATTTCGTGGTCGGGCAACGAGATTATCGCCAAACGCAATCCTCATTATTGGAAAAAAGCTGAGGATGGGCAGACTTTACCCTTCCTGGATAGAGTCGAGATCAAAATCATTCCGAACTCTGCGATTCGAATGGTCGAGATTCAGTCGGGTAATGTTCAACTCATCGATGGACTAGAGCCCAAAGATTTCGAAAAAATTACCAAAAATGCCTCGCTCGATCTTTTACCCGGTGGCGTGTCGATCACGCAGTTAGTGTCTTACAACCTCACTCGCGCACCCTTTAATAATATTGAGCTTCGTAAGGCGGTTTCCTATGCCATTAATCGGGCAGCCATTCAAAAAGTGATTTCGCAGGGCAAAGATGGAGGGGCGGTGCTCAAAGGGTTTGAGCCACAAACGACTTGGGTGTTTGATGAGTCGGTGCGCGGTCACCAGTTTGATCTGGCCAAGGCCCGCGAGCACTATCTCAAATCTGGCCATAAGGGCCCCATTGTTTTGAGCTCCATCCAACGGGACCCCGATACGCAAGTTGCGCAGTTATTACAGTCAATGCTTAAAGCTGCGGGGATGGATTTAAAAATTGAAATGTCTGATCGCCTCTCGTGGGTGTCTAAGGCGTCGACTAACAGTTTGGACATGGGGCTGTCTACGGCTGCCGTTGCCCGTCCTGATCCAGACGTGACGTACAGCACCTATTTTTCAGCAAATGCTTCAAAAAATTATTCGGGCTTTGATACCAAGACACTGACCGATCCGCTGGTGGTTCGAGCACGAGGTGAGTTTGATCTCGTTGAACGACGCAAAATTTATTCTGAACTGCAGCAGTATGTTTTGGATCAGTATCTGTATAGCCCGTTATTTTGGTATCCGATTCGAGATGCTGCGACGAAACGACTCAAAGGTTTCAAGCGCGAACTTAGTTTGTCTTGGTTTTATGACGAGCTTTGGTTAGCACCCTGACCTTGGAGAGCGCGTTTCGAGTCTGCTTTGGTTTTATGAAGAGTTTTGTTTACACACCGATCCTAAGAATCGTATTTCAAATAATAAAAAATGAGCATGACTTCACAAGCTAGCCAACGGTTACTTGACATTAAGAACTTGAGCGTTGAGTTTATGAGCGCTCAGGGAACCGTACAAGCGCTCGACGATATTAGTTTGCATATTGCAGCTGGTGAGTCGGTCGCGCTACTTGGTGAGTCCGGCTCGGGTAAGTCGGTGTTGAGCCTTAGCATTATGCGTTTGCTCAATGAAAATATTGCACGTATGCGTGCTGACCAAGTGCTCTGGCGACGCAGAAACCAACAGCAAACCGATCTGATGCAACTGTCTCAGTCCGAGATGGCCTCCGTTCGTGGTGACGAAATTAGTATGATTTTTCAAGAACCCATGACGA
Source organism: Alcaligenaceae bacterium (assembly GCA_947378965.1). Classification (GTDB taxonomy): domain Bacteria; phylum Pseudomonadota; class Gammaproteobacteria; order Burkholderiales; family Burkholderiaceae_B; genus Zwartia. The sequence goes on from CANCMG010000104.1 coordinate 14,866, forward strand.
GTTTGAATCCCGTTCATACGATTGGCGCTCAAATTGCCGAGGTTCTCACGATTCATTCGACAATTAAGCGCAGTGAGGCCCTGGCGCGCGCGCGCGATCTTTTACAAAGAGTTGGAATCGCAGAGCCTGAGCGCCGCTTGGCTGCATATCCGCATCATCTTTCAGGCGGGATGAGGCAGCGCGTCATGATTGCGATGGCCTTGGCCTGCGATCCACTCTTATTGATTGCGGACGAACCCACGACAGCACTTGACGTCACGATACAAGCTCAAATTCTCGACCTTTTTCGTTCAATGCGCCAAACTGCGCAATTGTCGATGCTATTTATTACGCATGATTTGGGGGTTGTAGCCGAAGTCGCAGATCGAGTGTATGTGATGTATGCCGGCCAAGTTGT
>CANCMG010000105.1 GCA_947378965.1 Alcaligenaceae bacterium
AAATCTTTTCTGGCATTCGCAATAGCGGCGTGAATCTTTTGAACTTTGCCTTTCGCCTTTTTCCAGTTATTACTGAACTTTTGTTTACGACTCATGCGGCGCTGATAGCGCGCAAGTCGTTGCTGGTGCGTCTTGAAACTATTCAGTGGTGCAATATAGCTGCCGTCACTCAGCGTCGCGAATCGGGCGATTCCGACATCGATACCAATGGCCGTTGTAGACGTTGGTAAGGGTTGTTCAAGCTCGCGTTGGGTCTGAATGGCTATGAACCATTTGCCACCTGACTGGCTCACGGTGACGTTACGCACCTGACCCAGTGCCTGACGGCAGTTGCGGTATCGCAGCCAGCCAAGTTTAGGCAACAAAATACGGCTATGGCTTTGGTCTAACTTAATCTGTTTTGGCTCAGGGTAGCGAAAACTGTCACCACTCCCTTTTTTCTTGAAGCGTGGAAAACCAGTACGCTTTTCAAAGAAACCCTTGAAGGCTTTTTCTAAATCTTTCAGGGCGTGTTGCAACGCTTGTGAAGGTGTTTCTTTCAGCCATGCCGTCTCGGCTTCGCGCTTCCAAACAGGCAGCTTAGCGGCCATGGCCACGTAGCCAATGAACTTATTGCCTGCCGCATGATTCTCTTTTTGCAGTGTCAAAGCCTTGTTATAGACAAACCGACACGAGCCAGAGAATCTGAGCATATCGCGCAGCTGGTCGCCGTTTGGCATCAATTCGTATCTGTAAGCCTGCAAACGTTTCATACCCTGAATTATATTTGCGCTACCAAGGTAAATCACCAACTCGCCTGTGTAAAAGTTGTATTTGTAAGATACAAATTCAGTGAATCTTTGCAACAAAAACTGGTTCTTTGTAACAATATATAAGCATGATGGATTCACAAAAGACACACTTGATGACCTGCGCCCGATGCTTGCCAGCGTTTGTATTGATTTCGAATCAGCGCTGATAGAGCTCGAGGAGGAAGACGATCACATACGCTTGCTGGTGAACTATCCACCTAAAGTGGCCGTATCGAAACTTGTGAATAGTCTCAAGGGTATTGCTAGCTTAATGATTCGCAAAAAGAATGACCCAATCATCTGCAAAAAACTGTGGGGTGGGGCTTTGTGGTCGCCAAGTCACTTTGCAGGCTGCAATTGCGGCAACGCGCGAATTTGCGACATTTGCAAGTATATTAAGCAATGGCAAGCCCTACGCTAAATTAAAGGCCAAAGAATGGAAGGCTGTGCCTTCCGCGCTTAAATCCCCGCCCTGAACGGCGAGGTTTTACGCGCAAATCCGATAAAAATAGGGGGTGCGGCGGAAAAGTTGGACTACTTGGAGGTAGTTCATATTTTCATACGAAGACCGAATTCGAGCAGTTAAGCTTGATAGAGCCGGTCCGGCAAAACTAGACAGCCCGATAAGTGATAAAAAGTCATTGGTCTTTTTGGCGCAGAGCGCCCAAGAGAGTAATGATGAGACGACCCAGAAGGAATCACACGGCCGATTTCAAGGCCAAGGTAGTGTTAGCTGCGCTGCGCGGGGATAAGACCCTCGCGGAGTGAGCAGAACAGTTTGAAGTGCATGCGAACCAAATCTCGCAATGGCGACAGCAAGCAATCGACAATATGGCAGCAAGCTTTGGCAAAGAACCGGTGAGTGCGGTATCTGAGGATGAGCTGAAGGATTTACATGCCAAGATTGGGCAATTGACGTTAGAAGTCGATTTTTTCGAACGCGCGTTCGCCAAGGCGGGATTGCCGAGCGCAAAGCGATGATTGACCGTACTCATGCCCTGAAGGTCGGCCGCCAATGCGAACTGCTGGATTTGCAGCGGTCAACCTTTTACTACCAGCCAAAGACTGACCACAGTAAATCGCTTGTGCTGATGCATAAAATTAACTCATTGCATTTAGACTTTCCATTTGATGGTCGCCACGAACGATTGCAGTCTTTGAGTCACTTCGTTGATCTTCATAGTGCGTAATTGGATGAGTGCATATCCGTTTTTAGTACGCTCAGTTTCCGCGTAACCCCGATGTAACCCGATTCGAGAAGTACACTTGCATCTGTATCGATGTAATCGCGGCACTAAACCACGCCAAACGCTGGCTTTCAGGTTTATGCAGCATGCTTGATACGCACCTTAGAGTTCAAATTAAGACTATCTATCCTTGCTTGGTGAAAGGCAACAAGGCATAGATACCACTCGGTGACGTTTGCGGAGTTGTAGATGGTAGCTTTAATGACTTCCTTATTCTTGCCGCTATCTGAATAGAAAATACTACGTGAGTACCCAAAACAAAGCACACCAAAGTGGGCGTTGGAGCTATCAGTCCTTGGCTGAATTAAACAGCAAGTATCGGCTCTGTATTTTCTTTTCTACGACCGAGTATTAAAAACAGACAAGCGATTAAAAAGCCGACTTGGGGAATGAGCGAGCCATCGATTTCTGGAACCGGGGATACACTGAGGCTCGAGGTCATGGTTCCGTGGCCACCCTGCAAGTAGTTGTTCCAAGCTAACACGTAAGTCGATAAACGTGCCTCGTAATACAAGTCAAATGCATTTGATGCTGTCAATGGATTAGCTGGCTGGCCCCCTGTATAGAATCCCACACCTGTAGCGGTTAGATACGGGGCAGACGCCCTGTATATATTGTCGTGTTCAAAACTGACCCCTGAGGAAACAGACGCAGGTAACAATCCTATCGACCCATTGACACCGGTTGTTGGTGACACAATCCCAGAGACATTGCCTGTCATGCTTGTTATGACACCCAACCCGTTTACGCCGAATACACCAGTAACAGTAACTGAAACTGTATCGTCGGAGGTGCCAGAAAAATTGAAGTCGTAATAGGTCAAGGTTTCTTGTGATTTGGCTCCAGCACTCATCAACCCTAAAGCCGCAGTAAGCAAAACGGGCAAGAATTTTTTAGATTATTTTTAGCCATCACGCCTCTCAATTTGAACAATGTTCGAAATCTAGGGCGGTAGGCTTAGCAGGACGCTAAGACAGCTCGGGGATCTGTTAGACTAAGTTTAACTATAAATTGATATGAGTCAACAAGTTTTTCTTGGCCAATTCAGTTTTAGCACTGTTGTGGTGCAGCGTTCAAGCCCTCATTCGTCTAGTTATACACCGGAGCCGTTGCCCCGTTGGCCGGTCAAATTCCCCCACTTGAACGGGCTGTAAATTAGGGCCAATCGCTCAAGCTTCAGCCCCAACAAGGCCAGAGGCCGGAGGTGTTGGCGTTGAGCGGCTAACAATCGCCAGACAGGATGTGGGCCGATTATTTAGCGGTGTGGCCGTTGTTACCGCATAACGCAGTTTTTTTACAGAGGGCCGGATCGTGTTTGAGCTTGATCGGAAAGACGATGACGGTCATACTGCAATCGTCAATCGTCAATCGTCAAGCGTCAATCGTCAAGCGTCACTTGGCACTTAAACGCCAAGCCTCAGGGCCGATCGGTCGGTCGCGAGGTCGGGTCACTCTCAGTGTCTAAGACCCAAAAATTGCTTCAAGGTCGGCTTCTTCGGTGCCGGGTTCGAGTTTCAAGCTTTTCTCGATGTGCTCAAGATGTTCAAGCATGAGCGCTTGCGCGCGGGTCAGGTCGCGATGTGAAATTGCGTCGATGATTTGCGAGTGCTCATCCGCGCGGCAACTCGACGAGGTGGGCGCATCGTATAAAACAATAATCAAGCAGGTGAGCGTCGACAGTTCGCGCATGGTGCGTGTCAGCGCAGAGTTGCCTGCTAGTTCGGCCAATAACATATGAAAGTCGCCAGAGAGCCTCACAATGGCGCGTTGGTCGTTGCGGCGCCGGGCGTCAAACTCAAGTTCTTGGTGTTGGCGTAAGCGCTCAGTGCGTTCGGGCGACAGGCGTTCGATTAATAGCCTAAGCACATCAGGTTCGATCAGTCGTCTGGCTTCAAACACATCAAGGGCCTGATCGATCGAGGGCTTTGCCACGTACGCACCACGTTGCGGATAAAGCTCAACAATTTGTTCGTGCGCTAAACGGGCCAGCACTTCGCGCACGCGTGCACGGCTGACCTTGAAGATCTCGGCCAAACGCTCTTCGACGAGCTTGGTACCCGGCAAGAGTCGATGCTCAACAATTGCGAGATAGATTTTTTCGTAGATTTCGTCTTGAATGTTTTCACGTTCAAGACGGGCAACGACTTTGGATTTACGTGCGGCAGCCATCGGTAAGCTCTGTTCTTAGGCCTGAGGTATCAACGCACTCTACCATTGATAGAGCTGGCCCCAGCCTTTGATTTGCGACGGGTCGAGTTGCAGTTTAGTCAGCGCGCCCCAGATTGTTGTGCTGACCGTATCTAAAAGAGGCACCCCGGTCGTTTTTTCAATCTGCTCGGCAAGTTGTGCTGCGTGCAGGTTCGTGCAATAGGTGCTAACTGCTTGAGCGTCACTTGCGCTGGTCTGCAGAATCATTTGCTCAAGGCGTGTTGGGTTGACCAAGGCAAAGTCATGATTCACGCGAATGTTTTCGTGCAGCTCAGCGACCACCGTGATGCCAATGGCTTGATAGTTTGCGATGATGCGTTTTTGCACATCTTCTGTGTAGGGCGAAACCAAGGCCAAGCGTGTGATGCCTTTGCGTTTGAGCAGGGCGTTGAGCGACAAGATAGCGGTTGATGCAGGGATGCCAGTGCGCTCGGTGATGCGCTCGCATAAGCGCTCGTCGGTATCGAAGCCGAGCCAGCCCGAAGAGGTGCCGCTCCAGGTGATGATGTCGACCTCGGCGTCGGCGAGCATCTCAGCGGCCAAGAGTATTTTGCTGTCGTCAAACTGCCCTAAGGCTTGCGACGACAGGGCGATCTCAGTCACCTTAAAACGCGCGAAGTGCGCGCTTGCGCCCGGCACTTGAGCCACGATGGCACTAGTTAGGGGTTCGAGGGCGGTATTCGAAGAGGGGGTGAGTACGCCGATTCTTGGAAAATTGCGCATAGCGTGTGCCCAAAAAATAATAAAAAAAATCCAAATTTAGTGTAAACCATGTTGTTCAAAAAAATATTGTCAACTATGATGTCAACAATATAATTTTAAGACTGGCATGTAATTTGCTTGGAAGTACACGGATCATTTGGTAGAGGATTTTCCAAATCCTCTGAGTGCTTTAGTCCCTTGATGTGTGCTTGATTTCAGTGATTTGTAGGCATGATTGTTAACATTATTCCCAACAATGGGGCATCAGGCATAATTTTGGTGCATAAGTTGGCTTGAGCGTAAAACGGGATGGGTTTTAATTTTGGATGCTTTAGATTTAGTGATTCGCCACGCACGGGTGGCCACGGCGGCAGATACCTTTGATAGCGATATTGGTATCAAAGATGGCGTGATTGTCATGTTGGGTAAAAACTTACCTAAAGCCACCAAAGAAATCGACGCCGCGGGTCGCGTCGTGACCCCTGGCGGGATTGACGGGCATTGTCACCTTGACCAACCGATGCCGCCGCCAGCCAAGATGGCCGATAACTTTGATACGGGCACCCGTTCTGCGGCCTGTGGTGGTACGACGACGGTGATCCCGTTTGCCTCACAGGTCAAAGGGCAGTCGATTCGTGCGGCGGTCGATGATTATCATCAGCGCGCCAACGGCCAAGCGCACATTGACTATTCGTTTCACTTGATCGTCAGTGATCCAACCCCCGACGTTTTGCAAAATGAACTTCCTGCCTTGATCCGTGAAGGTTATAGCTCGTTCAAAATCTACATGACCTACGACGACTTAAAGCTCGACGATGGTCAGATATTGGATGTCTTGTCGGTGGCGCGTACGCATGGCGCCACAGCCATGATTCACGCCGAAAACTCAGATTGTATTGAATGGCTAACACGCCGGCTTGAGGCCGCTGGCCAAACCGCGCCTCGGTTTCATGCCCATTCGCGCCCGATGCTGGTCGAACGCGAGGCCACGCATCGTGCGATTGCCCTGTCACAACTTGTAGATGTGCCGATTTTGATCGTGCATGTATCAGGTCGCGAAGCAGTCGAACAGATTCGCTGGGGGCGGGCGCATGGTCTGAAGATTTTGGCCGAGACTTGTCCGCAATATCTATTCTTAACGGCTGCAGATTTAGGGTTGGATGACAGCTATCTGGGTGCGAAGTGCGTCTGTAGCCCACCTCCTCGTGACAAGGCGAATCAAGAGGTCATCTGGGACGGTTTGAACGACGGTTTGTTTACCGTGTTTTCGTCTGATCACGCACCTTTTAATTACGATAGCCCCGAGGGTAAAAAGCCTGAGGGTAAAGAAGTTGATTTCAAATACATTCCAAACGGAATCCCCGGCTTAGAAACGCGCATGCCTTTGCTGTATTCAGAGGGCGTGCTGGGCGGACGCATCACCTTATCTAAATTTGTTGAACTGACCTCGACCAATGCGGCCAAGACGTATGGTTTGCATCCGCGCAAAGGGACGATTGCGATTGGCAGCGACGCCGATTTGGTGATTTGGGACGAGCGTGCGGTGACGATTCAAAATACCAATTTGCATCACGCGGTTGACTACACCCCCTACGAGGGCATCGAGCTGAAAGCCTGGCCGGGCATGACGCTGCTACGCGGCGAGGTCGTGTGGGACGGCACGCATTTTTATGGTCAAAAGGGGCGTGGGCAGTTTCTACGCGGTGGCACACCAACGATTACCGCTAAACGCGTTTAAGCACGGTGGCCCCTATGCGCCTTCTCTTAATTAATCCAAATATTTCAGACAGCGTGTCTGAGTTGATTCGTAGCGAGGCCCTTCGTAGTGCTGCGCCGCAAACACAAATCACGGTCGCGACAGCCGCCTTTGGTGTGGCGTATATCGAAACCCGTTTTGAGGCGATGATTGGCGCCTACGCTGCGGCCGAGCGGGCGGCAGAGCTCGAAGGCAGCTATGACGCTGTTGTCGTGGCGGCGTTTGGTGACCCAGGTTTACTGGCGCTACGAGAAGTGTTGAAGTGCCCTGTGACGGGCCTCACCGAGGCGGCCTTAGCCTCTGCCATGTTGCTCGGCCAAAAGTTTTCAATCGTAGCGATCTCTCAGCGCATCCGTGCCTGGTATCGCGAAACCGTGGATAGCTACGGTTTATCGAGCAGGCTGTCTAGCATTCGCGCCTTAGATGAACCGCTGGCCGACATTGGCTCGGTGCAGGCTGATCAAGGTCAGCGTCTGGTGGCCTTGGCTAAGCGCTGCGTCGTGGAAGACGGTGCAGACGTCATTATTTTGGCCGGCGCACCTTTGGCGGGCTTAGCAAGGACCGTGCGCGAACAACTGCCTGTACCCGTGGTCGATGGTGTCTCAAGCGCGGTGCAGCACGCACAAACCTTGTTTGCCTTGCAGCCTGTTGCGACAACTGCCGGTAGTTTTGCACCACCCCCTCAGAAACCAAACAAGGGCCTGAGCCCCGCGTTGGTTCGCCTGCTTTCTGGTAACGCTTCCGCATGATTTATATCTAACCCATGAGGTCATCATGATATTTTCTACACAACGAGTCAGTAAGTTTGCGGTCACTTTAGCCACGGTAGCCCTCGCGCTCGGTACGACAACCGTATGGGCGCAACAAAAGTTGCAGATCGCCGGCAACTTCGCGACTCAGCACCCCAGCAGCGTTGCGGTCGATGAGGTCTTCAAGAAAGAGGTTGCGCGTCTGACCAATAATCAGCTGGTGGTTGATGTGTTTCCGGCGATGCAATTAGGTGGTGCCAAAGAGAACGTGGATGCGGTCCGTTCTGGCACGTTGGCGTTGACTTGGGTGGGCGCAGCGTTCTTGTCGCGCATTGCACCCGAGATCGAGGCCGTCAGCTTGCCGTTTGTGTTTCCAAACCGTGAAGTGGCGATGCGCGTGATTGATGGCCCCGTGGGCACAGCCATCGATAAAAAACTTCAAGAAAAAGGCTTTATCGCACTGGGCTGGATGGAGCTTGGCATGCGCCACATCACCAATAGCAAGCAACCGATTCGTACGATGGCTGACTTGAAGGGCATGAAGATTCGCTTGCAGCCTAACGAGACACATCTGGCGACTTTCCGTGCCTTGGGTGCTAACCCGGTGGCGATGGATGTCAAAGAGCTGTACTCAGCCCTTGAGCAAAAAGTGATTGATGGGCAAGAAAACCCCTACACGGTGATTAACGCTAATCGTTTTTCAGAGGTACAAAAGCAGCTGTCGAACTCTGGGCACTTTTTTGATTTCATCGTTGTGCTCGCCAGTAAAAAAGCGTTTGATCAACTCAAGCCTGAGTTTCAAACAGCTGTGCGTGAGGCGATGACCACAACGGTTGCGCATCAGCGCAAGTTGGCAGAGCAAGATGAAAAGGATGCGTTGGCTAAGCTCAAGACAGGCATGACCTACACCGAAATCACGCCTGCGGCTTTTGAGGAGATGCGCTTGGCGACCTTGCCGGTGATTGAGGGCGTGAAAAAACGCGCTGGGGAAGCACTGGTGAATCAAGTGTTGGCTGAAGCTAAGAAATAAGTCTTAGTTGAAGTCGTCAGAAATGAGTCGTTGCTGAAGCTCAGAAATGAGCTTTGGCTGACGCTGCAAAAAAATACGTTGTGGCTTAAGTCGCAAAAAATAAGTTGTGACTGAAGCCAAGAAATAAGTCTTAGCTAACGCTGCATAAAAATACGTAGGCTTTAACGCTGGCGCTTGTAATACGTCAGACCTGTTTTGTTCTGGTGAGTTTGCCAATCTTTTTTAGTTTTTTGACTTGGTCAATTCACATTATTTTTTTGGTGATCTAAATATGCTTTCACATACACTTAGCGTGACCTACAACACACGCCCGCTTTTGGGTCGGGTGTTGTCTTGGTTGGATGAGGCGCTGATTGCATGCTTGCTCATCACCTTCGCCGTCATGGTGGGAGTCGTATCGTCGCAGGTCTTTTTAAGGTATGCGTTAAATACTTCGCTTGACTGGGCTGACGAGTTGGGTCGCCTGATGTTCGTCTGGACGATATTTTTAGCGATCCCCCTAGCGGTTCGACAAGGAGGACATATCGGCATCGACATCATCATCGATAAATTTCCGGCGTCAGTGCGTGAGGGCGTTAAGCGCAGCGGTTCAGTGATTGCGGCGCTGATGATGGGCACGATCGCCTGGGCTGCGTTGGGCGTGGCGCGCGAGCAATGGGATGAGTTGATGGCAACGCTCGACGTCAGCGTGGGGTGGTTTATCGTGCCCATCATGATTGGTGCACTTGTCTCGGCCTTGCACTTGGTACGCATCGCGATTGAAGGTGCACCGGTTGCTGCCGTCGGGGGTGCAGAATGAGCTTATTTGTCATTGTCGGTTTTATGCTGCTGGCGTTGTTTGGATTACCGATCGCCTTTGCGATGGGCGTCGCCTCGATGATTGCGTTGTGGGTTGGTGGCGTTGATTTTTCGATGGTGCCGCAGCGCATGATGCACTCTGTCAATTCGTTTCCGCTCATGTCGATACCGTTTTTTATGTTGGCTGGCGAGCTGATGATTAAGGCGAACATCATTGAACGGCTGATTGCGTTGGCCAACACGCTGGTCGGTCGCGTGCGCGGTGGTTTAGCCCACGTCACCATGCTGGCGGGCGCGGGCCTAGCGACGGTATCGGGTACGGCGGTATCTGATGCCAGCGCGCTATCCTCAATCTTGGTGCCCTCGCTCACAAAAGCGTATGACAAGGGCTTTGCCACCGCCATCGTAGCGGCCGCAGCAAACCTTGGGCCGATCATTCCGCCTTCTGCAGCGATGATTGTCTATGCCTTTATGGCGGGGCCTTCCGTGTCTGTTGGTGGCATGTTTATGGCGGGCTTTGTGCCAGGCATTCTGATTACGATTGGTTTTATGTTTTTGTGTAGCTGGATTGTGAAGCGTCGCGGTTGGGCTGACACGGGCGAAGCCTTTCGTTTCAGTGCGGTCGTCAAAGAACTTAAGCGTTCAGTGACGGTGTTGGCGATGCCCGTGCTTGTCATCGGCGGCATCGTGGGCGGTGCGTTTACTGCGACCGAAGGTTCAGCGATTGCGGTGGTGTACGCACTGATCTTAGGGTTCTTTGTCACACGAACACTCAAGCTATCCGACTTGCCCGGAATCGTGGTGCGTGCGGCCATCACCTCGGCGGTCGTGGGGGCGTTGATCGCCTTTGCTTCGATCGTGACGTATTTAATGACGGTCGATCTGTTGCCACAAAAGCTGTCAGAGTTTTTACGCGCAATTACGACCAGTGGCTTGGTGTATATGTTGCTTGTCGCGGTTCTGTTGTTTGTGGTCGGTATGTTCTTAGAGTCAAATTCGGCCTACATCATGCTAGTCCCTTTATTGCACCCAATCGCGATTCAATACGGCATTGATCCGTTGCACTTTGGCTTCTTGTTTGTGTTGAACCTTGTAATTGGCATGTTGACGCCGCCGGTTGGTGTGGTGCTATTTGTCGTGTGTGGCATCACAGGCGTCCGCATGCGCGAGCTGGTAGCCAATCTTTGGCCCTTTATCGCCCTGATGTATGGCGTGTTGTTGTTGTGCATGTTTTTTCCGCCGATTGTGACTGCTTTGCCTCGAGCGCTGGGTTATTAACGTCAAATCTTTGTGCATTATTTTTAGCTGAAATCTAAATTAAGGAGTATCCCCATGTCTTTTTGTACTCGCTTGGGTGCGTTGCTGGCACTCTCTACCGCCTTACTGTTTAACGCGAATGTCTCGGCACAAGAGCTTAAGTTCAAGGTGATCGGTCAGCCGCTTGCAACCGGCAACATCCAAAAAAATAAAGAGCAGCCATTTTTTGAGTCTTTGGCTAAAAATACTGGTTTGCCCGTTGTGTTTGAATACAAGCCGATCGACACGCTTGGGATTAAAGAAACCGAACAACTGCGCGTGATGAAGAGTGGTTTGTTCGAAATGGTGTCGTTGCGTGTTTCGCAAAATTCGCGCGACGAGCCTACCTTGTTGGGCATGGATCTGGTGGGCGCCTCGCCAGATTATGCCTCTGGTCGAAAAATTAGCGATGCCTGGTTGAGCACGGTTGACGAACGGCTGCAAAAGCAGTTCAACATGAAGCTGCTTGGCGTGTGGCCCTTTGGCCCCCAAATGCTCTTTTGCAAAAAGACCATCGGCAAAATTGGCGATATCAAAGGCATGAAGGTTCGTGTGGCCGATCAGGGCATGGCGAAATTTATTGAATTGATCGGGGGCACACCCGTGCCGATGGCGTTTGGCGAAGTGCACCAGGCGTTGTCTTTGGGCGTGGTGGATTGCGCCATTACTGGCCCTAGCTCGGCGAATTCTGCCGCCTGGAGTGAAGTGACTACGCATCAGTTGCCACTTGGTTTTCAGCTGGGTTACAACGGCTACGGCATCTCTTTGAAAGCTTGGAACCAACTCAAGCCTGATCAGCAAGCAACGTTAAAGAAAGCCATTGATGGTTTGTTGGATGACATCTGGGCCTATTCAGAACTGCTGTTCAACGACGCACTCAATTGCAATGCAGGAAAAGATCCTTGCACCACCGGAAAAAAATACAACCTGGTAACGGTTCCGGTATCGGCAGCCGATGTTGAGACGGTGCGTGGCGCTGTTGATAAAGTGTCGTTTCCTGCTTGGGCTGAAGTCTGTGACAAGACCAATCCTGGTTGCTCGGCTGCCTGGAAAGCCAAGGTAGGCCCCCTGGCAGGCATGAAGTAATTTTGACTCACTACGCTGATTGATTGGATGTTAAATAATGAAAGAAAAAATTGAAAACATACTTGGGTCTATCTTCGGTCTAATGTTTTTGTTTCTGGTGGTGTTGGTCAGCGTAGAAACTGTCGGACGCAAGGTGTTTAACTTTTCGATTCAGGGGGCCGATGAACTCGGAGGCTATGCGTTGGCGATTGGCTCAACGCTATCCTTCAGTTTGGCGTTGTTGGGGCGCAATCACATTCGTGTCGATGTTTTGCACGAAAAATTTGGGCCACGTTTGCAAGCGCTCTTGAATTGGCTGTCTATTGTCAGCCTAGCGGCCTTTGCGATTTTTATGGCTTGGGTAGCAGAAAAAGTGATTATGGATACGATGGCCTATGGAAGTACAGCCCAAACGCCTTGGGCCACGCCGTTGGTCTACCCGCAGGGGGTTTGGTTAGCGGGCCTGACGGTTTTTGCTTTAGTCGCACTGGCTTTTGCTGTGCGCGCAACCAAGCTATTGCTTAAAGGGCAGATCGCTGAACTGAACGAAGACTTTCAGCCTAAAAGCGCGAAAGAAGAGTTGCAAGAAGAACTCGCCGATATTGCGTTACGTAGTCAAGAATCGGGAGTCAAACCATGAGCGTCACGTTGATCTCGCTGGCCTTTTTTGCAATGGTAGCCGCCATGCTCGTTGGTTTACCCATTGCGGTGGCGATGGCCGCGATCGGTATTATTGGTGGAGTCTGGTCTTATGGGATGCCGTTTATTGATTCAATCGCACCAGTCGTCTGGGGCGTGCATAACGAAAATCTTTTAACGTCGATCCCGTTGTTTGTTTTACTTGGTGAACTGTTGTTACGCTCGGGCATTGCTGACCGCATGTACATTTCGCTATCAGCCTGGTTTGGTCGTTTGCCCGGCGGTTTACTGCACACCAATATCGGCAGTTGCGCGTTGTTTGCGGCGACCTCAGGTTCGTCAGTGGCCACTGCGGCCACAATTGGTACGGTGGCGTTGCCTTCGCTGTTAAAGCGTGGCTACCCTGTTCGCGCCTCGTTGGGGAGTATTGCAGCGGGCGGTACGTTGGGTATTTTGATTCCGCCTAGCGTCAATATGATTATCTATGGTTCGCTGACCAACACCTCAATTGGTAAATTGTTTGTGGCCGGCATTATCCCTGGCTTATTGCTCACCGCGGTATTTATGTTGTATATCCTGGGCTCAAGCTTGGCCAGCGGTTCGTCGATGCGCGAAGAAAAAGTGCCGATGGCAGAGCGCATTGCACTATTGACGCATCTTGTGCCGCCCATGATCGTGTTTGGGATCGTGATGGGTAGTTTGTATTTTGGCATTGCCACTGCCACAGAAAGCGCGGCGCTTGGTGTACTGGTAGCGCTTTTCTTTGTCTGGAAAGCCGACAAGTTGCAGTGGGTGTTATTGCGCACCTGCTTTATTTCGACGGCACGCGTGAGCGGCATGATCTTATTGATCATCACTGCCGCGTTTATTTTGAACTTGACGATTAGCCTGACTGGTGTGGCAGAGTCCATGACAAAATGGGTAACGGGGCTAGGGCTGAGCGCAACCGGTTTGATCCTTGGCTTGATCGTTTTTTACCTGATCCTTGGTATGTTTATGGACGTGCTGTCAATGATGGTGGCCACCATACCGATCACCTTCCCGATTGCGACTGCCTTAGGGATTGATCCCATCTGGTTTGGTATTTTTATTATTTTGATGTGTGAGCTTGGGTTGATCACACCACCGGTTGGGATGAATCTGTTTGTGGTGCATGGCATCCGCCCCGACAAGGGTGGCATCGAAGATGTGATGTGGGGCGCGTTGCCTTACGCCATTCTCATCATTTTGTTCACGATCTTGTTGATGGTGTGGCCTGAACTGGCAACGTGGTTGCCAACTAAGATGTGATGACTGATCCCAGTGCTCAAACGCACTGGGTCGTTCGTGTCATTGCTCAGTCAAGCTGCAAGCCAATTTTTTTTACGAGTTCGCTCCATTTGTTTTGTTCATCGGTGATGCTTGCCTCGGTCTGCGCGGGTGTGGCATGAATCACGTCTAGACCGATATTCGAAAAAGCTTTTTGGGTATCGGGGTTGTCTAAGGCTTGATTGATAAGTTGATTGAGTTTGTTGACGATTGGTGCAGCTGTCTTGGCTGGCACCAAGATAATGTACCAAGATTCAAACACAAAATCTTTGACGCCTTGTTCAGCGATCGTCGGGATACTTTCTAAGCCCTTGATGCGTGTGGTTGAGGTAACGCCCAACGCTTTGAGTCGCCCTGCTTGCATCAAGGGCTCTGCGACCTGTGGGCTATAGAAGCCGACTTGTACGCGACCACTGACGATATCCTTGACCGAGTCGGCTGTCCCTTTGTAGGGAATATGCAGCATATTCGTTTGCGTACTGTCTCTAAATAATTCAGCAGCCATATGTGGGTTACTGGCTTGACCACCCGAGGCAAACGACAAGCCGCCCGGTTTTGATTTTGCCAACGCAACGAGTTGTTGAACATCGTTGACACCTAAATCAGGATTCACCGTGAGCACCATTGGGCTTTTTGCAAACGCTGCGACGGCTTTAAAATCTTTGAGTGCATAGCCACTCGTTTTGGCAAAAATTTGAGGGTTTAACGTGTGCGTTAAGCCTCCGTTCACGATCATGGTGTAGCCGTCAGGTTCTGCGCGAGCCACCTGTGCACTGCCCACATTGCCGCCAGCACCGGGTCTGTTCTCGACCACGACGGGTAGCCCCGTCAATCGGCTGAGTTCGCGGCCAACGACTCGCGCCATCGCGTCGGTAGGCCCGCCCGCGGTAAACGGCACAATCACTTGCATCGTGCGCGAAGGAAACTCTTGCGCGTGGGTAGCGAAAGACAAGGCGTTGATGATCAACCCAAAGGTGAGTGTCAGGCGAGATACGAGCAGAGGTGTTTGCATGATTATTTGAATAAAGAATCGATCGTTGATGGTTAAAAAAGTGCTTGGGGCTCTTCTGTAGAAATGTTGCAGGTGCTACGTTTTTGACTCATCCAGCACAGGGTACAAATCGTGGTATCTCAAAAGTGACTCACCCAGCACAGAGTACAAATCGTGGCTTCTCAAAAGTGACTCATCCAGCGCAGGGTACAAATCGTGGCATGTCAAAAGTGACTCGCCACGAACGAGTCGCTCAGTTTGCTTGTAAGACTCGCCCGCCTAAAGTTGCATTGGTTTGCCGGTAGCGTGCTTCATCGCCCAAGATCTGAGTGCGAATCATCACTCTCGGTTGGTCGGCGCTGTAGCCACCGGTCGCTAAATGGATGCTTGCACAGTTATCCCACATCAGGGTGTCACCCACCCGCCACTCGTGGCGATATTCGAATTGCGCTTGCTCTTGATGCGAAAATAAAAAATCAAGCAAGTCGCGACTCTCTTGTTCAGACACACCTAGAATTTTGGTGGTTAAACCCCGATTGACATAAATGCACTTGCGGCCGGTCCATGGGTGACGTAAGACAACGGGATGGACAACTGGCGGTTTTTCTTTGCGCT
>CANCMG010000106.1 GCA_947378965.1 Alcaligenaceae bacterium
GCAAACGCTCCGGTGTGGGATAGTGACTGACGCGCAAAGCGTCTGAAATACCGATCCTCGCCCACCTTGGCGTTGTAGATGAAGCGCTGGCAGCCGATCCAGGCAAGCAGTGTTTGGGCTTGCATGGGTGTTGGATAACAACGGAATCGGTTGCCGATTTGCATACTGTTATTATGTACAGTATTACGCTAAGACGCAAGTATGGAAATGACTAACCTATCGACTTCACATGCAGTATTTAACCTTAAGCTGCACATCGTGTTTGGGGGAGAAGACGTTGGCAGCGTGGGCGGCGCGACGCTCGCGACGGTGCGGGCGGATGTCGATGCGCAAGGTACTCAGGAACATGCCAGAAAGAAAAGCAGGGCGCTTTAACAAGCACCGTTCGCTAGACCTCACCCTGGCTTGCGCCTAGAGTGGGGAATGCGCTCACATTTGTTCAAACTCGGCTGAACGGTCAACCTCGCGCAAGAGCTGTGTCGAGGCTTGTCTCGATTTAAGTTCAACGGGATCACCACCCGCCTTCAAGTTTGCGAGCCCATCGTAGATCGCTTGCACCGCCATGGTGTAGGGCGATTGGCCCAGATATCTGATCCGCACTCCCTGAGCAATGAGATATTCAGTCTCTTTAATCAGTTCGGTTGGCATCCGGAGCACAAAAATCGGTAAGGTCGATACGGTTCTGATGGCTTCAATATCGCTGCGTCCATTGGGCAATTCAGGAAACATCAGTGCTTCGGCCCCGCTGTGGTGATAGGCGGCAATTCTGCTTAACGCTTGTTCAAGCGATAGATGTTCTAAAGCGCGCGTTCTGGCAATAATCATTGTGAGCGGATCGCGTCTGGCTGCGACAGCGGCTTGTAGCTTATTGACTTGCTCGGCCAAGGGAATCAGGTCTGGATAGCGATGGCTCTCAGAGGCGGCTGGCGCTTGCTCCGCACCTTTCTGTTTGCTAGCGAGCTGAGTCGGCACCCGCACGTCTTCGATTTCAATCGCACAGACCCCAGTTGCCTCGAGCTCTCTCACTGTTCGTGCGACAGCAATCGTATGCTGACCACCATCATCAGCATCGACAATTAAACAAAGATTCGCAACGCGTTGAATACGCCAACAGACATCGACCAGATCAGAGATATTAGAGAGGGCAATGCCGTCGGGAATCGCGAGATTGGCAAATTTCGCTACCGAACCAGAAAGTTTAGCAACTTCCCAGCCCTGCAGTTCTGCGATGCGAGCAGAGAGCGGATCAAAAATTGGAGCTGCCAAGTTGCATGCCTCAGAAGCAAGGAGTTGTCTGAAGCGTTCTCGGGGTGACATCATTGAAGTCTCTCGGTGAAGTTGTTCTTAGGCGACAGGTGATACGCGCTCACCTTGTCTGCTTTTTCCTTGAGGTGCGAAAACTAGTGAGCTGTCGATTAAAAGCGATGCGACTACTTTTTAGATAGCCCGGCTGCTTTGACCACGTTAGCGAGTTTCTCGTACTCATCATTTAATTGTTTGGCGAGCGCCGGCCCTTTGATGATATCGAGCGTCTCGCCGACTTCATCTAAAAATTTCATGGCTTCAGGAGACTGTGCGGCCGCTTCGAGAATTTTCTCAAGATAGGCGATACGCTCGGGGGGGGTGCCGCGTGGTACAAAAATCGCTCGCCACAGCACCGTTTCTTCACCTGGGATACCAAGCTCAGAGAGGCTTGTTGTCTCTGGTAAGGCCTTCGCGCGTTTGGCTGCGGTGACCAACAGGCATTTAACGGATTTTGCCTGTATGAATTGCAAAATAGGTGGGATTGAGCCGACATACATATCGACATGGCCACCCAGCAGACCCACGCGCGATTCTCCGGCGCCTTTGTAAGGGATATCTCTTTGGGTGATACCAAAAGCCAAGAAGGTTCGTGTCGCGGCGAGTTGTCCTAAGCCGCCAGGGCCGTCTGTTCCGAACGAATATTTATTTGGATTTTTTTTAAGTAACTCTAGAAGCTCATTGGCAGTGTTTGCTGGAAAGTCAGGCCTTGTGCAAATGACGTAAGGCGCACTGCTAAAAAGCATAACGGGAATATAGTCACTCGGGGTGTAGCTTACGCCAAGTGTATGGGGTGCGATTGAAATCGGGCCGGTCCAAGCCCCTGCTAGCGTTGTACCATCAGGTTTTGCGTTGACCATCTTGGCGACGCCGATACTGCCACCGCCGCCAGAGATATTGGTGACCATCACGGGGACACCAAATTCTTTTTCGATCACCTTCGCAAAGATACGAAAGTAAATATCACCGCCACCACCTGGAGGTGAAGGCCAGATGATGGTAATTGGCTCGATCGCAAACGCAAGTGACGCGTTGAGAGTCAGTATCAAGCAAAGGACTGTCTTAACAATACGCATGAATAGGCTCGTTAGAATTGTGTGATGATAGCTAGGGGTCGCTACGATTCAAGCAAACGTGGTCGCAACGATTCAAGCAAACGTGGTCGCTACGATTCAAGCAAACGTAGTCGCTGCGCTTCAGTCAAACTGGTAAAGTATTTTTGCGTTATCTGTAAACAAACGTTGACGATGATCCGCACCCTGAATTGCATCCATAAAAAACTCTAGTGGATTAAAGTTGGGTGCAACCTGATCGATAAAACGAATGTAGGGCCAGTCTGAACCCCAAACCATCCGATCAGGGCGCAGGTTCATTAACGCCTGCGCGTAGGGGGCTAAATCTTGATAGGGTGCAGTAGATTGTGTGATCCGAAACGCCGCAGAAAGCTTGACCCATACACGGCCGGTCGCAAGCATCCGCGCCAAGGCTTGCATGGTGGGTTGCTCTAACCCTAAGCGTGAGTCGACCGAACCAAAATGATCCAAAACAATCGGCAAACCTGTCGCCAACAGCGCTTGTTCGACTGTCGGCAGCTGGCCCAAGGGCATGAAGGTCTGCACATGTAAACCGAGGGCCTGAAGTTTAGGGGCGATGGCAGCGAGCTGAGCGAGCGACAAGGTGCTGCCACCGACTGCGTTGACGCGAATCCCACGTGCACCCGCCTTGTGCATCGCAGCAAGCTCATCGATGGTGACGTCTGAGGCCACGGCAACGACTGCCCGACCATTCACACCTAGGCCTCTTAACTCATCGAGCATGTAGCGGTTATCTGCTCCATAACAGGAGGGTTGTACGAGCACCATACGCGTGACGCCCAAAGGGCTAAAGAGCCGTTGATAGTCGGCGATCGCTAAGACAGGGGGCTCGTAGCCACGCGTTGGCACCATTGGAAACTTCTCGGGCGCGGCAAAGACGTGAAAATGACAGTCGCAGATGTTGTCCATCTGTAGATCTCCTTTATGGGGCATTTGTAGACGTTGCGGGCAGCATCGAATGGACCGTCACTGCCCTAAAGTCAAAACCTCTCTCCAGAACACGTTAGCATATGCGTAACGCAATGGTCAGAGGAGCCTAGAGATGTCCATCAAGCATTCAGACGTTTCGATTCAATATGGTTATGCGACGGTTGGGCTTGGCCAACTTCATTACGCGCAAGCAGGTGCGACAGACGCGCCGCCACTGATTTTGATGCATGCCGCCGGGCGCTCTAGCAGCTGTTATCGGCATATGTTGCCGTTACTTGCCAAAGATTTCAGAGCGATCGCCATTGACTTGCCGGGTTTTGGTTACTCGGCGCGTATGGCTGAACATCCGACGATTGATTCGTTAGCACAAACGTTGGCTGAGTTGATTGACGCGCTTGCGTTGCAGCGCCCCCACATTTTCGGTCTACATACTGGAAACAAAATCGCCGCCGCGTTGGCTGCAAATTGGCCCAAGCAGGTTGGCGATGTGATGTTGGTGGGGCAGACTCACAGCCTGATCCTTGACGTGAAAGCCCGTAACGCGGCCCTAGCGCCCTACAGCGACAAGTATTTTCCTAAATATGCCCACAGCTCAGACGGCTCGCATTTACTGAAAGCCTGGAACATTACGCAGGCTGCAGTTGAAGGGTTTTGGTGGCCACCCGAGTTACTCAATGCTCAGGGTACCCGTGCTGAAGACCTTGCGCAGGCCGAAGTGCGGGTCATCGACCACCTGCACGGCTGGGAGAGTATCGTGCCCCTGTATCGAGCGATTTTTGAGTTTGATCTACCCGAAGTGGTTAAGCGCATTCAGGCCCGAACACTTGTTTTAGAACTTGTAACGCAGCAAGAGGCGCATTATGGCCCCCAAGGCAAACTTCTCTGTGATCTGATCCCAGGAGCAGAACATGAGCAGTTGCAAAATGCGGTAGGCCTCTCGATGGAGTATCGTCCGGACGAGATCGTGACGGCTATCCGTAGGTTCTTATGTAGGGTATAGTTTTTGAAAATCAAACAGATTCAAACTGTCCAAGAGCAGAAGATCTGCAACTAGACATCAGCGCCGAGGAGGGCAACGATGAGAAAGACCATAAGCCGCAGTGCGCGGTCGCTGTTGCTGACAGGGCTGTTGGCGTTGGCAACGAGCTGCTTTGCGCAAGATTACCCGACC
Organism: Alcaligenaceae bacterium; assembly: GCA_947378965.1. Lineage (GTDB taxonomy): Bacteria > Pseudomonadota > Gammaproteobacteria > Burkholderiales > Burkholderiaceae_B > Zwartia. The sequence continues at coordinate 4,498 of CANCMG010000106.1, forward strand.
AGGCCAATCAGGCTCTTGATACCGGCCCCTCCCGGAGGCGGCACCGATATTTTGGCACGTGTGATGGCTGATCACTTGGTCAAGCAGTTGGGTCAACCTATCGTCTTTGATCATAAAGGTGGCGCAAGCGGCATGATCGCTGTTGAGAATATGCTGCAAGCACCGGCAGATGGCTACACCTTGTTGATGGTGTATTCGGGCATCGTCACAGTGAATCAGTCTCTAATCAAAAATATCAAATACGACCCACTTAAGGATCTTGTCGGGATTGCGAACTTTGCAGAGGTACCCAATCTGTTGATTGTTCATCCTTCTTTTAAGGTTGAATCGGTCAAAGATTTGATTGCTCAGGCCAAAGCGAAGCCCGATGGGATTTCCTACGCCTCGGCAGGTAACGGCGTGTCGAATCACCTCGCCATGGAGCTTTTTAAACAAACGGCTGGTATTTCGATGGTGCATATCCCTTACAAAGGGGGCGCGCAGGCGATGGTCGGTTTGATGGGCGGTCAGGTGCAGTTGATGTTCAACAATACGCCTGAAGTTTTACCTCAAATGAACTCGGGCCGCTTAAAAGTCTTGGCGATCGCGTTACCTGAGCGTTCACCTCTCATGCCCGACATCCCGACCGTGGCTGAGCTGGGCCTGCCCGGCTTTAGTATTTCGCTTTGGTACGGTCTGATTGGTGCCAAAGGTATCCCGCAACCCATCGTTGAAAAACTGAACGCGGCGGTGCGCACGTCTTTGGCAGACCCCGAAGTCATTGCAAAATTAGCCAAGCTAGGTTCGCAACCCATCATACAAAGCCCCCAACAATTTGCTGAAGTGATTAAAAACGATTCGGCAAAATGGGCTGAAGTGATTAAAGCTGGCAATATCAAACCAGACTAGTTCATCAATCAAGCTAAACCAGTTCATTAATCAAGCCAGACTAGTTCATCAATCAAGCTAAACCAGTTCATTAATCAAGCTAAACCAGTTCATCAATCAAGCCAGACTAGTTCACCTACGAGACCACCATGCAAAGCAAATTATTTTCACCTCTCCAGATTCGTGACGTCGTTATCCGTAATCGTATCGCCTTGTCGCCGATGCTGACCTACTCGGCGGTAAACGGGCATGCCAGTGATTGGCACTTTGCGCATTACGCTAAGTACGCCGTGGGTGGCGTGGGCTTGGTGATGGTTGAATCTACCAAGGTTGACCCGCGTGGCTGTACAACGCCTTCAGACTTAGGCTTATGGAAAGATGAATTTATTCCGCAGTTGCAGCGCATTACTTCATTTGTAAAATCGTACGGCGCAACGGTCGGCATCCAATTAGGTCACTCTGGAATTAAGGCTCGTAATTCAGTACCCTGGAAGGGCCGTGCACCATTAGATGCAAGTCAAAAGGGTGTGGATCACGGAGAAGATTGGGAACTGATTGGGCCAAGCGCCTTTAGCCTGAATCCCAAGGCTGCCATGCCCAGAGCGATGACAATCAAAGATATTCAAGAGCAAATTGAGTGTTGGGGCAAGGCAGCAGAGCGGGCCGATCGAGCTGGCTTTGACATCTTAGAATTGCATGGCGCACATGGTTATCTGACGCATCAATTTTTGTCGGCGACCACCAATCTGCGCACGGATGAGTATGGTGGCACACCTGAAAAGCGTATGCGTTTCGCGATTGAGGTCGTTGAACGCGTGCGTCAATCCTGGCCACACAATAAGCCATTGTTTTATCGCACCTCTGCAGTCGACGAGGTGGGCTGGACGATTGAAGACAGTATCAATTTGGCTAAAGTGCTCAAAGCTAAGGGCGTTGATGTCTTTGATTGCAGCAGCGGCGGCATGTCAGAAAAATCAGCAGTGCTTGCGCCGGTGAAGCCTTCGTACGGTTATCAAGTCCCTTACTCAGAAAAAATTCGTCACGGGGCGGATATTCTCACCATGGCGGTTGGGTTGATTATTCACGCAGACCAAGCAGAGAGCATTTTGCAAAAAGGCCAAGCTGATATCGTGGCGATCGGGCGCGAGATGTTGCACAACCCAAACTGGGCGTTAGATGCCGCGAGCAAACTCGGCCAAGACAATCCGTTTGCAACCGTGCCAGACAGCTATGCCTATTGGCTTGAAAAACGGGCCGACGTTGGTTTCGGCGAACGCAGTTCGACTTGGTTGAAAGGTATTGATGCGCCTCACGTCTGAGCCTTAGCACCGACGCTCGGTTGCCTCAGCACCGCGTGCTCGTTGAGGCAAGTATGCAGTCAGGCAGTCTCTGCATGAAACCTTGGGCATGCACTTAACACACGACGTCTTTTGCACTGAGAACAAGTCAAGCGCCTCAGGCAATGTTGCTTGAGGCCAGTGGGTTAGTAATCGATAACTGAAAGAGATGTACATGACAGCACCACTAGCCGGTATTAAAGTTGTTGAAATCAGTGTTGCGATGGCGGGCCCGTTTTGCGGCATGCTGTTGGGCGACTATGGTGCCGATGTCGTCAAGATTGAACGTACCGTTACAGGCGACGATAGCCGGGTATGGGCGCCGTATTTTCATGATTCGATGAGCTACTACTACGCCGCCGCAAACCGCAATAAGCGCGGCATGGCGATTGATCTCAAAACGCCCGAAGGTGTGGCGATTGCACGTAAGCTGATCGAAGAGGCGGATGTCTTTGTTCACAACTACCGCATGGGTGCGCTGGATCGTTTAGGGCTAGATTACGAAAGCCTATCTAAAGTGAATCCTCGCTTGGTCTACTGTGCAATCAGTGGCTTTGGTGCGACCGGGCCCTTAAGCCGAGAGCCAGCCAATGATCTGTTCATGCAGGCCTACGCAGGCTCGATGAGTATCACCGGCGACCCAGAAGGTAGCCCTGCGAAGATGGGTATGTCGGTGGCCGACGTTGGGGCAGGGATGTTTGGCACGATTGGCATCATGATGGCGCTTGAGACGCGTCATCGTACAGGTCGTGGCCAGCGCGTTGACACGTCTTTGCTAGAAGGGCACATGTCGATGCTGGCACAATTCTTCACACGTTACTTTTCAAGTGGTGAAGTGCCGGGCCCAAGCGGCAGCGGCTCACTCGGTAGCCCAACCTATCGTGCGTATCAGGCAAGCGATCAGTGGTTGGTGATCTCTTCGTTTAATCAACGGATGTGGAAAGGCTTATGCACTGTGCTTGAGCGCCCAGAATGGGCGGATGACCCAAGATTTGTGAATCCTGAGATGCGCTCGTTAAATCGCCCTCTTTTGATTCAAATGATTGGCGATATCATCATCACACGACCCCTTGCGCATTGGCAGGCGCGCTTGCTCGAACAAGATGTGCCGTGTTCACCCGTCAATACGATTGACAAAGTTGTGGTGCAGCCTCAGGTGCTTGCGCGCGACATGGTGCACGAGATGGATCTTGACGGACTAGGCAAAATTGCAATGGCTGGTTTGCCAATCAAATTTAGTGACTCTCCGGGTGAAATTCGCTTGCCGCCACCCCGTTTAGGTCAGCATACGGCAGAGGTGATGGCAGGAGCCGGCTACAGCGCTGAGCAAATTCAAGCGCTTGCAGCTCAAGGTACGATCGGGTTAGACCCAGGTTGGGTAAAGGTGCCCAAAGTGGGCCAGTCAAGCTAAAGGTATTGATATGTCGATCGCGCAATCGTTTTTGACAAAGAGAGTCGTTTTAGCGCTGTGTGGGCTCACGTTGTTTTGGTGCAGTCTGGCAAGGGCCGATTATCCGGATCGTTCGGTGCGCCTAATTGTTCCCTTTCCAACGGGAGGGGCAACCGATATCCTAGGTCGCATCCTAGCTAAAAAATTAGGCGAGATGTCGGGGCAATCGTTTGTCGTTGAAAATCGAGCGGGTGCGGGCGGTAACGTTGGCATGGAAGCCATTGCACGTGCTCAGCCGGATGGTTACACGATTGGGATGATTATTACCTCGCATGCGATCAATATGAGCATGCCGATCAAACCAAGTTACGACGTGCAGAAAGATATCGTCGCAATTAGAACCTTAGCGATCTCAAACAATATTCTTGTGGTGAACCCCAAGGTACCTGCTACCACAGTCAAAGAACTGATTGCGGTCGGAAAAGATAATAAGATTCCGTTAAATTTTGGCTCATCTGGCAACGGAACGACACCGCACTTTTCGGGCGAGCTCTTTAATAAGATGGCTGGTATCAATATGCGCCATGTGCCCTATCGTGGGGCTGGGCCCGCGATGGTGGATTTGATGGGTGGCAATATCGAGGTGATGTTTGATGCGATTACCTCTGCCGCGCCACAAATTAAAGCCGGTAAGGTACGCGCGCTTGCAGTGACCGGTGAAACACGCTCGCCGGTGTTTCCTGATGTACCGACGGTCGCCGAGGCTGGTCTGCCTGGCTATTTCATCGAAGGTTGGTTGGGAATGGTCGCGCCGGCAAATATTCCAGCTGAAGGCCTAACCTGGCTGACCAAGTCGATTGGCGAGGCCATGCGCAGTCAAGATATTCAAGAAAAAGTCGAAGAGTTAGGCATGGTGGTGTCTAACCTTGATGCAGAGAAATCAAAACAGTTTATTGCGAAAGAAGTTCAGAAGTGGGGTGCGATTGTGAAACTGATTGACGCAAAAAATGACTAGTACCGCAATGAGCGCGACACAGCGCCTTGGTCAGTCATTAGAAAGATTTCGTACTCAAGCCTTTGAGCCTGTCGTTTGGCAGAAAGCCACGATGTGTTTGCTAGATGCTCTGGCGCTTGCGCACGTTGCACGCGATGAACATACCGCACTTGCGATGCGCGACCTGACCACACCACTACCCGCTGATGTGCCAGGCGTGCGCCTGTGGCCGTACGGCATTCAGGCAACCTTACCTGAAGCAGTGGCCGCCAATGCGGTGGCAGTGCACGGGCACTTTCACGATGATTCTGATCCTGCCTCCTGGTGCCACCCTGGGTCGTTGATTGTCCCCGCGGCGGTTGGTGTCGCTGAATTATCTGGAGGTACGCTTGAGACGGTTTTGCGTTCAATCATTGCGGGGTACAGCACCCTGAGTTGGTTAGGTGATAAAGAGCATGTTGCTCATGCCTTGATTCAGCGTGGTGTGCGCACGAGTCCTGCCTTTGGCACAATTGGCGCTGCCGCTGCTGCTTCAATCGGTTTTGGCTTAACGGCACAACAAGCAGCGAATGCGGTGGCAATTGCCACGAGCATGACGGGTGGCTTACTTGAGCCCTTACGCTGTGGCTCGGATGAATGGCGCGTACAAAATGCCCAGGCGGCGCGAGGCGGTGTCTTAGCGGCACAGTTGGCCGCCCGGCAAGTCACGGGCGCCTCGACTGCGCTTGAAGGTACGAAGGGGTTTTTACAAACGTACGCAGGTGTGTCTGAAGTGCCGGAAAGCTGGCAACAGCCTCTTAGACCCGAGGCGATTCTGGCGATATATGCAAAGCCATGGGCGACCTTAGGTGACAATATGGCCGCCGTACGCGCTGCAAAACTGATGCATGACGATGGGATCGATACGAGCAAAATCGTTTCGCTTCAGATTAAGATCTTGCGAGCTTTTGCCGAATATCCTGGCACCTCGTTTAAAGGACCCTTTACGTTGCCGGTGCAAGCGCTAGCGAGTACGGGCTTTGCTACTGCAGCCATGTTGTTGTTTGGTGATCTTGAATATGATGTATCGCTTGAACAACGCAATAATCCATCGTTGCTGGCACTTGTTCAAAAATCAACTGTCGTTCCGAATGACTTGGGTACCAAGTTGGATGCCGAGTTGACGGTTGTGATGTCGGATCAAAGTGTGCGGGTGCGTCATGCCGCTGAGGCACCTCGCACTTGGCTATACCATGACCCTAAGACTTCAATTGCTATATTTCAAAAGCGCATGAGTTCGAGAGGCTTTTCCCCCCAAGGGAGCCATGATTTTGCCGTCGAATTGTTTAAGGCGAATGTGCGTGAGCAATCGATTAAAAGTTTGCTTGCTCACTGTAGTCTTGATGTCAAGCGCTAAGCTAAGATTTTTGCGCGCGTTCAGGTGCGCTTCGCGCCCACTTGAGTTTTTTAGTTTTATCTTTGCAGGCTTATGACACGGAGTCACCAGTGAACCTCATTATCGACAGCAGTGACCTTTCGGTTGAACGCGTGCTTGCAGATGTCGAGCACATTTGCAAACAAATACCATCTCGTTTAGCCGGGTCAGAAAACGGTAAACGCATGGCAGAATTTAGCTGTGCCGGTCTGGCCGCAGCAGGGGCACAAGCTCAGCTTCATGAGATCCCAGGTTTAGTGAGCTTTCCGCGTGCGGGTAAGTTGGATGTCTTGAAGCCTGCTGGCAGAACACTGATCGCTAACACCCTTGGCCACAGCGTGCCGACTTCGGCGCAGGGCGTGACGGCTGAGTTGGTGAATATCGGAGCAGGTGGTTATGCAGACTATGTTGGCAAAGATGTTGCCGGGAAAATCGTTTTAGTTGAACTGTCTTATCATCCAGGCCGCCACGAGAAACAGCGTATCGCTGCAGAATACGGTGCGCTAGGCTGTGTCATGATGAACTGGGGCTATGCGGACAGCACGCTATTGCCCTATGGTTCGGTGAAGCCGGCGTGGGGCAATCCGACCCCTGATACCTTTCGTAACGAGATGACGCAGTTGCCCTGCATCGGTATCTCGCGCAATGATGGCTTCCATTTACGAGAGCTGTTAACTGCAGGCTCAGTGACCGTTCAGTTGCATGCAGATGTCGATAATGTCTGGCGTCCAATCCAAATGACGACCGGCGAAGTGGCGGCCGAGGGCTCTGACGATTTTGTTGTGGTCGGTGGACACCAAGACTCTTGGGAGGGCGAGCAAGCGACTGACAATGCCGCCGGCTCAGCCTGCATGATTGAATTAGCACGTTTCTTTACCAAGTATCGCAAGCATTTGCGCCGGGGTATTTCGTTTGGGTTATGGACAGCCCACGAGACAGGCACGATGATCGGCTCGACTTGGTATGTGGATAAGAACTGGGATCGTCTGCGAGAACATGGCATTGCTTATCTGCAAATTGATCAGCCTGCCTGTTTTGGTACAACTCGCTGGGGAAGCGTGTCTAACGCTGAGCTCAAGCAATTTCAAGAGACCATCGATGCCAAACTATTAGGTGATCGACCTCGCGCTTGGCGCCGCACCGTCAAAATTGGAGACGCCTCCTTTTTCGGGGTTGGCGTACCGATGTTTGCTGGCCAGGGTGTCTTTACAGCCGAAGAACTCAAGGCCAGCGGCAATGCAAATTTAGGTTGGTGGCACCACAGTCTTGACAATACTGTCGACAAGCTTGATTGGGATACGATGGGTCTGCATTTAAAAATGTATGCGGCGTATGTTTGGGAGCTTTGTACCGCACCTGTTATCCCGTGTACGTTTACACCCGTTGCGGATGAAGTGATTCATCGCCTGGGTGAGTTATTGCCCGCGGGCACGAATATCGGGCTGGAGTCTGCATTAAATTTTGCAAAAAAACTGCGCGAGCAGACCTTGCTCTTTGATGCGCACGCGACCGAACTCAATCGCAAGTGCGTGGCAAAAGACGCAGAGGCTGAGGCGCAAGCCGAGTCGGTGAATACGACGATCAAGCGCTTAAGTCGTTTGCTGTTGCCGATGGTCGGCACTGTCAAAGGGCGTTATGGTCACGATCCTTACTCTTACACCGCCCAGACGACGGTCTTGCCATCACTCTATGACGTGCCGAAGCTGGCTAAACTGCCTGAGGCGGAAGAGCGCTGGATGCTTGAAACGCAGTTATTAAGAAACCGTAACAGCATTGTTGACACGTTGAGCGACGCGGCCCGACTGATTCAAGATGCGTTGCGTAGTGTGAAATAAATTGACTGGTGCATTCAAGGAGTTGCAATGATGTCAAACCGTATTCGTGTCATGTTGAGTACCTTGAGTGTATTGGTGGCGCTGCTTAATTGGGGTCAGGCGCGCGCGAACGATTTTTCGAGTAAGCCAATCCGTGTCATTGTTCCCTTTGCTGCGGGTGGCGCGAACGATTTGATTGCGCGTGCATTGCAACGGCCCTTAGGAAAAGCGCTTGGTGGAACCGTCGTGGTTGAAAATCGCGCGGGAGGATCCACGAAAATTGGGACGCAGGCCTTGCTACGTGCCGAGCCGGATGGTCATACTTTGCTTTTACTCGGCCACGTTGCGTTGATGAGTTACTACTATTCCGGAACCTATGATACTAAGGTCTGGGATGAGATGACCGTTCTGGGACAAACGGGACAGATGGCCTGGGGGATGCTTGAAGCGCGTACCGACGCACCATTTAAAACCTGGCAAGAATTGATCGCGTTTGCCAAGCAAAATCCAGGCAAACTCAGTGCAGGCGGGCCTGCTTTGGGTGGGATGATGAATTTGATTGTCCTTGAAAGTGCTGCAAGTGCAGGCGTTGATATCACCTATATCCCCTATGCCGGTGGTGGGCCGAGTGGTGCGGCGCTGCTTGGGGGCCATGTGCAATATCGCGTGGCGCAACCCCCCGAGGTGTACCCAAACGTGAAAGCAGGTTTAACCAGAGGTCTTGCTGTGGCGTTTCCGACTCGGTTGCCAGAGATGCCTGATGTGCCGACCTTAAAAGAGTTAGGTATTAAAGAGGATGTGCCTGTTTTTGGTTTTGATTTTTGGGCGCCAGGTCAGCTGCCCGCAGCGTTAGCGCAAAAAATATCAAAAGCGATTGAAGAGGCAATGAAAGACCCTGAATATATTGAAATCGCCAAACGTCTGACGTATCAACCGATATTTACAGGGCCTGAAGCCCTCAAAGTCAGCATCCAGAACTTTGAGAACAATGTTGGACCTAGATTAGAGAAGGCGTTTCCACGCAAGCCCAATTAGCCATTAGTCACACGCTAGGCAGAAAATACACCACCGAGTGGTTTGAGGCGTACCCCTTTGCGAAGTTTCTGAAACGGATAGTCGGTCGGATCGGCTAAATAGTAGCCCGGAGCGAGCACCACAATGATGTGCTCAACCAGCGGTTCGAACTCAGCGCGATAGTGGCACGTGCTCTTGAGCACAAGGATTTTTTATTCGGCTGGCTCTCGGCTCAAGGGCCCCGTGGCACCAACACTTATTTTGTGCATGAAAGATGGCAACATCTATTCTGCTTTAATGTCGGCGTCCTTAATGAGCTTGCCCCATTTTTTCGCCTCATTGCGCAGGATGTCCCCAAACTGCTCTGGCCCGAGAGAGAGCGGTTCGGCGCCTTGTTCGGCCAAGTAGCGTTTCATTTCAGTAGATGCTGCGATTGTTTTTAAGGCCCCAGCGAGCTTCTCAACAATTGGAGTTGGCACACCTTTGGGCGCTAATACGCCGTACCACATATCTACATCCAGCCCTGTCACACCGAGTTCATCTAGCGTTGGGATGTCAGGCAAAACAGAGGAGCGCTTCGCGGACGAGAGACCAATACCCTTGAGCCTGCCATCCTTAAGATAGGGTTGTGACTGAACTGTTGATAGAAATATGAGCTGAGTACGGCCTGAGAGTAGATCAGACATGGCTAAGGCGCTGCCTTTGTAGGGTACGTGCGTCATTTTGATGCCAAGAATATTGTTCATCATTTCTTGATAGAAATGTGGGGGCGAACCGGTTCCGGGCGAAGCGTAGTTGATCGCACCTGCTGGCTGCGATGTTGCCAAGGCAACAAGCTCTTTGACATTGTTGGCAGGAAAGCCTGGCGTCGCGCTTAGTACAAAAGGGACTGTGCACAGTGCATAGATCGGAGTAAAGTCGGCAACCGGGTCGTAGGGCAAGTTTGAATACAGCAGAGCGTTGGTGATGTGTGAAGGGATGGTGTAGATCAGCGTATAACCATCTGGGTTTGCCCGAAAAAGCTCGGTTGTCGCAACAATGCCATTGGCCCCAATGCGGTTTTCTACCACGACATTTTGGCCAAGTGCTTTGGTCATTTGTTGTGCCAGGTTTCGAGCCATGACATCGGTGCCGCCACCTGCCGCGAACGCGACTAGTAAACGAATTGGTTTATTCGGATAGGTATCTTGAGCAGCTGATGGCGCACTGAGAAACAACGCCATGCTAAAAACATACAGAAAATGCCAATTGATTTTTTTCACAAATCCTCCAAGAGTGAATACGTCTGTTGTTATTTCAAACAGTGCTTATTATTTTTATACGTTGTCAATATACTATTGAAACGTACGTGGGCTACGTTTTTCAAGTTTTTGATCTCAAGGATAAAAATGAAAGAGCAATCCGCCTTAGCGTTGGCAGATAAATGGGAAATCCAAGAACTGGTGGCGAAATATGCCTACGCAATTGATCATCGGCAGGCCCAAGTCTGGGCGGATTTGTTTACGGTTGACGGGCAATTTATCTCAGCCGGTATCAAACGAGCGCAGGGGCGAGATGAATTAATCGAATATGTTGAACGCGCCCAGCGCACGGGCAATCAAATTCGCCATTGGACCTGCAATATGCTGATCGAAGGTGACGCAGAGTCTGCGCGCTTGCGCCTGTATGTCATGGCGGTCGATGTTGCGCAAACCATTCGCCCATACTTAATGGGCGAGTACGACGATCAGTTGGTCAAGGTTGAGGGGCAGTGGAAATTTAAGGTTCGGAACGTTGAGTTTTGTGTTGGAAAAAGTTGGTTAGATGGTGGTGCA
>CANCMG010000107.1 GCA_947378965.1 Alcaligenaceae bacterium
CCTGAATGCCTCGATCACAATGGCAGCGTTAATTGTTGGCGTCTTTCAAGCCATATTTCTGTACAACTTAGTGTGGAGTTACTTCAAGGGCGAGCCGTCAGGTGACAACCCTTGGAAAGCCACCACACTTGAGTGGCAAACAGAACATACGCCGCCGATACATGGCAACTTTGGTGAGACCTTGCCACCCGTCTACCGCTGGGCTTACGACTTTAGCGTACCGGGGGTCAAAGAAGACTTCATCCCCCAGAATGTGGCACCAAAAGACGTGGTGTACGAAAACACTTCAGCCACGCCTCACGGCAATCGCGCCTCATGAGTATCCTCAAAAGCCTAGCGGCCAAGCCCTGGTTGGCTGAACAAGTGTTGCTCGACAATCGGTACCCAGGTGATGCCTCAGAACGCCTCGTGAAACGACTGGCGCTCAGGGTATTTCTAGCGGTAGTTGCCGTGCTGTTTATCTTGTTGATTGTCGCCTACGCTGGGCGTATGGGCTACTCTGACTGGCGCCCCGTACCCCAACTCTCTTTGCTGTGGGTGAACACCGGTGCGCTCTTACTTGCCAGCTTTGCCTTTGAACTGTCACGCTACGCGTTGAGTCACAACCGGTTGCAAACGATGCGTGTCAGCCTACTGGCCGGCGGTGCCCTGACGATGGTGTTTCTGTTTGGGCAAATGCTTGCATGGCGACAACTCACCACCATGTCATATTTTGATATCACGATCCCTGCTATCGGATTTTTTTATATTTTGACTGGTTTGCATGCGTTACACATGGTCGGCGGCTTATTCGTTTGGGGCAACACAGTCCCTAAGGTATGGAACAACTTTGACCCGGTCAAAGTCAAGCAAACCGTTGATCTCTGTGCAACGTATTGGAACTTTCTATTGTTAGTTTGGGTGGTCATGTTTGGCTTGCTTTTTTCAGGGGACAACCTCGACGCACTTTTAAAACTTTGCGGCATCAAGTAAAAAAGGTTCGAACCCATGACCCAAGCGCATTCGCATAGTCACGCTGCACTGCCAGTTCACCCGGCCGATCCCAAAGGCTTTGTCGCGGATTGGTCTTCAGACCAGATCGCGTTCAAAAAAGTGCCGTGGGGCAAGGTCATGATGTGGATTTTTCTTGTCAGTGACACCTTCATTTTTAGTGTGTTTCTGATTTCGTACATGACCGTACGAATGTCTTCAGTGGTGCCGTGGCCGAATCCAAGTGAGGTGTTTGCGCTAGAGATCGGGGGCAAACACGTGCCGCTTGTGTTGATCGCCATCATGACGTTTATCCTGATCAGCAGCAGCGGCACCATGGCGATGGCGGTTAACTTTGGCTATCGAAAAAATCGCAAGGTGACCTTTATTTTGCTTGTGATCACGGCGATTCTTGGGGCGTCCTTCGTTGGCATGCAGGCTTTCGAATGGACCAAGTTGATTCTTGAAGAAGGCGTGCGGCCGTGGGGCAACCCAATGGGCGCTCAGCAATTTGGCGCTGCCTTTTTTATGATCACCGGCTTTCACGGCACCCATGTGACCATTGGGGTCATCTTTCTGATTATCGTCGCGGTCAAAGTCTATCGCGGTGATCTTGATCACGAACGCCCAGGATTTTTGACGGGCCGACGCGGCAATTACGAAGTCGTCGAAATCATGGGCCTGTATTGGCACTTTGTCGACTTAGTTTGGGTATTCATCTTCGCATTTTTTTATCTCTGGTAGGGGATTGTATGGAACACGCGGCAGACCAACAGCACCCAATCGGTGTTTATCTCAAGATATGGGCGTTGCTATTTGTACTGAGCGCAGCATCGTATGCAGTCGATTATTTTCACTTTGAAGGCTATCTTAGATGGTCTTTAATTTTGATTTTCATGCTGTTAAAAGCGGGCTTAATTATTGCCGTTTTCATGCACATGATGTGGGAACCGATTGCCTTGATCTACACGATTTTGATCCCCCCCTTGTTGCTCGTTGTGTTTGTTGGCATTGGCGCTCTTGAAGCAGATTACACATTTTTCTTAAGAAGTATTTTTTTCGCTCCGTAATGTTTAAGACTAGCGAAACGCCAACGGTTTTTTAATCCGCTCGATGTGAAAAGATCTTTTACGATGAAAACATTCTTAACCGTTAATATGCGCATCATGTTGGGCATCGTGGCTGCACTGATGCTGGTGGCCGCAACGCTCGTCCTTCATCATCGCGATATTCCGGCAGAGGTTGAAACCCATCGCCGCAATTTGATTGGCTCGGGGTTGACAACGGCTGAGCGCATCGCACCGGTCGCGAAGTTCGTGATGGCCGGCGCGGCAAAAGTTGCTGCAGAACCTGCACAGGCCAGTGCTGTCGTACAAGTCAAAGACCGCGATGGGCAACAGGTGTATCAAGCAAGTTGCGTCGCTTGTCATGGCGCTGGCATTGCGGGTGCACCCAAAGTTGGCGATAAAGGTCAGTGGGCCGCACGCGTCTCGGCTGGCACCGAAGCGCTATACCAAGCTGCACTGGCGGGCAAGCAAAGCCCTGCTGGGATCATGCCCGCTAAAGGCGGCAATCCAAGCCTAAGCGATCAAGACGTCAAAGCGGCAGTCGACTTTATGTTGGCACAGCTGAAATAAAACCTCGATGCGCGTTGAGGCAGCGCTGCTAAAGTCAATCCACGTTGCACGTTAGGCGAGGCTGCTGAAGTAAAACCCCGATGCTTGTTAGGCAAGTCTGCTCAAATAAAATCGCCGTGCACATCAAGCGAAGCTGCTCACACAAACTGTCCGCTAATGGGTTGTCACTTAGCGCCCATCTTTAGTTTGCGCATACAACTGTTTAAACACACTCAAGCGCTGCGCAATCGAGGCGGCCTCTAACGGCGCCACATAGGTCGCATAATGTCGTGCCTGTGGGTCGATTAAATAGAGTGATGCCGAATGAGAAACCGTGTAGCCCTCCGATGCATTCCGATTCGTAATCTCATAAGACGCACCGAGTTGGTTAGCCAAGTTTCGGATATTCGCATCCGTCCCAGACAGCCCCATAAAGTGCGGGTCAAAATGCTGCACATATTGCTTCAAGATGGCGGGGGTATCGCGTTCGGGATCGACCGTCACTAAAATAATATTGACGTCCTGCGCAGCAGTCAACTCGCGCGTCAGTGCCTCACGAAACTCAGTCAAGACCGCAAGAGTGCTTGGGCAAATATCTGGGCAATAGGTAAAGCCAAATACAATAAATGTCCAGTGATTGACGAGATTGCGTGCCGTGAAGGGGCGCTCATCACTATCCACTAATTGGAACTCGCTCAGCGGACGCGGAGGCGACACCACAGACGACACACGATCAACGAGCAGTGTGGCGCCAGACTGGCCAAATCGATCGGTCGAAAAAACAGTGAGCAAAATGAGGCACACTGTCACCAACAATACCGCCGCGCCGAGCCATGTTCTGTGCCATCTGCTGGTGACCCCAACCTCATTTTTCATGGCAAGTTTAAGCAACAAGTGCCCATGACGTTGGGTAGACGAGCGACCGAAAGCAAGACGCTAAGAATGACGAATCATTCCCATATGCCGTTGCCAGTGCACGAGCCAATCCGGGACAGAGCGGCCGGTACCCGCGGTACTGATTTGCGGATGCAGACCAACCACGCGTGTCAATATCGACTCTTGGTGCTGATAAATATCGACGAAAAATATATGTTTGCCCTCTTTCAAGTGCTTCTCAAAACGAGCGAACTTATAATTGCGTCGTTGACTACCGATCAGGCCACCCTCCCAAGTACAAAACCCCAACATCACGACTGCCAAAAAGATAAAAGGCATCCAGCCTATCGCACTTGAGGCCCAGGCATTCATCGCCGTCGCGCCCAAGAACAGAAATAGACAACACAAACCAACCCCTGCACCGATCAAGCTCGAATGCACAACGTCGTAGGTCATGACAGATTGAACTTCGTGTAGGTGTGGGTGTCGTTCTAGCCCTAAGGTATCTAAACTCAGAACGTGTATTTGCGGCGTCGCGACTCCGTCAGCCTCAAGCTGCTCTTCAAATAACTCTAGATCATCCAGGTTCGTGCTTACAAAGTAATGGCGTAGCAATTTCATGTGTCGCTCCCCCTTATTATTATTTGGTCGGCTGACCATTTCGGATGGGAATACATGCAACATAAGAACCAAATAACATGCACGGTGTGTGCGAATGGTTCGAACGTACAACAACACGTTTGCGGTCTAATGCTAAACAATGTGGCGGTACACTCCTAACTTAGTCGGTATATTGATAAAAATCAAGTCATGAGAAAAAAAACTTTTACTACCTTTCCGGCGCACGACCCGATTCATGCCTGCGTCCCGCATGGTCATTTCAGCGTGCCGGCAACCGGCTCAGGTTTGTTAAACGGCCTGACCTTTGCTGTAAAAGACATTTTTGACATCGCAGGCCACCCAACCGGGGCCGGCAACCCAACGTGGTTAACCACACATTCCGTTGCAATACACACGAGCCCCTTGGTTGAGCAACTGCTTGCCGCCGGCGCCACGATGACCGGAAAAGTGATCACCGACGAACTGGCCTACAGCCTGAACGGCGACAACATGCACTATGGCACACCGGTCAATGTGAATGCGCCGGGACGCGTGCCTGGGGGCTCTTCAAGTGGCTCGGTCGCTGCGGTGGCGGCTAAGCTGTGTGACTTTGCGTTAGGCAGCGATACAGGGGGCTCAACCAGAGTCCCGGCTAGCTATTGTGGCGTTTGGGGCCTGCGCACATCGCATGATTTATTATCACGCCAGCATGTTGTGCCCTTACACACTTCGTTTGATACGCTGACTTGGTTTGCGCACGATCCGGCTACGTTTACGCGTGTGGGCGAGGTGCTGCTACCTGCCTCACATTTTGTCCCCAAACGACTGCTCAAGCCTCAAGCGCTCTGGCAGTTAGCCAGTGAAGATTTTGCCGCACCGCTGCAACAAGTCTTAGACGCGGCCGAGCACTTGCTTGGGGTCACAGCAGAGACGATGTCGTTTACGCGCGATACCGAGACGCTTGAGCAATGGCGCCAAGCTTATGTGGCCATGGGTGCCGCTGAAGCTTGGGCCTTACATGGTGCCTGGATACTGAAGCATCAACCCACCTTCTCAGGCCCGATCGCCACGCGTTGGGCTCAAGCGCAAACCGTCACCGCAGAACAAGCCCAAGCCGCGCAACATACAGTCGCTGAGATTCGTGCGCATGTGCGAGCCATACTGGGCGATGACGCAATCGCCATCATGCCCTCGGCAGCAGGGCTTGCACCGTTACTCAACGAAAGCGGAGATGCGGTTGATCAGTTGCGCATGCGTACGATGCACATTACGTGCGTCGCTGGCATCAGTGGTGTGTGCCAGGTCAGCATCCCGCTCAACAACAGCGCGGGTGTGCCAGTCGGTGTGTCGTTGATGGGCCCTGCAGGCAGTGACCTCGCCTTGATTCGGCTGGCCACTGCACTTTCAAGCACCCTACCCGTCTAGTGACAGAGAACGCTCAGAATCTCACCGTCTTCTTGTATGAGCACATCAGCTAACTCCATCTGACGCTCAATCGCCAGCGGTTTTATCGTTCCGACACGAAGTCCGAGGGGATAATCTTGCGCTCTGCCAGTTCAAAAAACTGTTGTCAAATCAAGTGATTGACATCCTCCCTGCCCTCAGTCGATGACTGCCGCTTGCGCGGAAAGGACGGGGATTCCTACGGTGCTCAGGCAAAAGCTGCCTGAGTCACTTCAGTGGGTTCCTGCTTCATCGAGCGGTCTGACTGCACCGACTCTCCACGGGCTAACAATCGGTAGCAGGCCGGACACGTCTGGCTTGTGTGCTGCGTAGCTAATGTACTTATTGCCCACCTCGTGATCCTCTTTTTGCAGTGCCAAAGCCTTGTTATAGACAGTCCAGCTGAGTCGCCACAAAGCTGAATGACTTTACCAGGAGTTCAAGACTTCAGGGATATCGCGTGCGCCGTGCAATATGCGAACGATGGTGACCTGCTCTGTCGTGGACTCAAAAAAAATCACATAGTTGCCATGCGCGCATGAGCGCAAGTCATCAGACAGTTCGGGCCGCCGTCGATAGCCCGCAGGGTTGAGGCAAATCTTTTCGCAATGCGCACGCAACTCAGCCACGAATGTTCCGGCGCGAATCGGATTGTCTAGTGCAATGTAGTCGCCGATCTCCTCCAGATCGCACGCCGCCAAAGGCGTGATGAGTAATTGCATTAGCGAGCTCGGCGAGTCGACTGCAGTGAGTATTTGGCTTGTAATCGATCAAACACTGGCTCCGCTGCAAGTGCCGTGCCGCTAGCCTTTCCTGCGGCGATATCATTTCTCAGCGCTTGGAGTTGGATGGCCTGCTGGCGCTCGGTGTCCTCGAGCAAACGCAGCCCAGCACGGACGACTTCACTAACGTTGTTGTAGCGGCCGCTTTCGACTTGGTCGCGGATGAAGGTCTCAAAATGGGGGCTCAGGGCGACACTGGTGGGCATGATGATATCCTAACAGTTAATAACTATTATTATTCTACAGCCAACAAGCCCTGTCAAGATTGACCGGAGGCCAGACGTGTTCGCGACCCCAACTGGCTTGGTGGCGCGTCGTGTCGCATTGAGTTCAGTTTGAAATGGATGACCGTGAAACAACTGCCAGTGACTCAAGCAGTCTTGGCGCTTGAGGATCGCGTGCGAATCACCAAGATATATTTATAGTATCTGATGATAAGTGCTAATAATAGCAATTATCAAAATACGCCATATCGAAAAACTTCATTTTTGGAACCTACAGCTTAAACTCTAGTAAAAAGTTGTCTTGTGTTTCCGTTCCACCAGACCTTGCTTGGTAGGTGTGCACACAGGTGCAAAGCCTCAAATAGAAGATACATGATGACTGTCGTCGCAACGAGCAGAAGCGCCGCGTTCAGTGATACGACAGTCACGGGCTTAGCAGCGATTGGCGCTCCAACCGTCGCGCAAACGGGTCCGCAGATCACCTAGCGAATGTCGACAAGCTGGCCTAAAAGTCTCGACACTGTGTACGGTTCGGCTGCCGAGTTATGTAAACGCGTTGAGCAAATCACAGAAGGCAAATTTGAAATTAAAGTATTTGCGGGTGGGGAAATCGTGCCGCCACCCCAAAGCATGGATGCGGTCAGTGGAGGCACGGTCCAGTGCAATCACACGCTGAGCACGTATTTTCTAGGAAAAAATAGCGCCCTTGCGTTCGACAGCGGACTGTCGTACGGCATGAACGCACGGCAACATAATGCCTGGGTGTACTACGGCGGTGGCCTAGAGTTGCTGCGCAAGATGTACCAACAGTACAACATTACCAATTTCACTTGCGGCAATGTCGGCGTTCGATGGGAGGTTGGTATCGCAAAGAAATCAAGTCTGTCGAGGATTTGAAAGGTTTGCGGATTCGCATTGGTGGCATTGGTGGAATGGTGCTGTCTAAGCTTGGTGCCATTTCTCAACAGATTCCTGCCAGTGATATTTATTCGGCGCTTGAAAAAGGTACGATTGATGCAGCCGAATGGGTAGGGCCCTATGATGATGAAAAACTTGGCCTGAACAAGGTGGCTCCTTATTACTATGCGCCGGGTTGGTTTGAAGGCAGCGCTTCAATCACCTCGATGGTAAACACCAAAGCGTGGGAAGCCCTACCGCCGCACTTTAAGGCGGCTTTTGAGGCGGCCTGTTCTGAGCAAAATTTGAAGATGCTTGCGCACTACGATGCGAAAAATCCAAGCGCTTTACGTAAGCTGATCGCTGGCGGCGCCAAGATCGCCTTGTTTCCCAAAGATGTGATGGATGCTACGTACAACGCCTCGCAAGAGCTGTGGGTTGAGTTGTCGGCTAAAAGTCCTGATTTCGCAGCAATCTTTCCAGACTGGAAGGCTTTTCAGCAAAGCGAAGCAAGTTGGTTCAGAGTGGCCGAGGCGACTCTAGATAACTATACTTTTGCTGCGGTTAACAGGCGCTAAGTTAAGCGAAACGACGGTCCAAGAGATCTCTGCATGTTGTGTGAATGTAAGAGACCTCTTCGTACTCACTGGATTGGAGGTATTTTAGCTGCCTTCTATTGAAAATGTGTTTGCTATTTAATCGACAGGTGTGCACCCACTCACAGAGATAATGATGAGCACTTACCCTTGCTAAGTCTAACCTGTTGGCAATCATCCATAATTGACGGAGGTGCGGCCTCGCCTAGACAAACACGTCTTAAGCCTGCGTAATCGCAAATCCCATCGTGCGGCAATGAGCATGAAGACCCCCATCTTGCACAATCAGTACTAGCGCAGAACCCGAGGATGGGTTGAAGTGTGCATGCGAGGCGGCCCCTGGCGTGACAAACGTTGCGAACTTCGACCAAGGCACTTTTTGTCCCTCAACCGTTGAATAACACTGTTCGCCTTCAAGAACGATCGTCACTGCAGCCGAATTATGCCGGTGTGGCACCTGTGAGGCATTAGGCGGCACTTCATTTAATGCTAGCGTGAGCGAGGGTGATATTGACCCCATCGTTTCAGTACCAAACATGATTGCCATCGACTTCATGCCATTTTTCATGACCATTTTTTGCGCCTCAACCAGAGCACGCATCATGGCCTCTTGTTTGTACAGGGTCGGTCGAATTGTCGACTGTGAGATAGGCGGCGGTAGGGTTTTTTCAAGCGCGAGTTGCGGCGCATTTGTGCATTGCCATAAGATTGCTGGCTGGTCGTTGTTAGTCGAAAATTGTTTTGCGAAACCACCAGGGAACAGCATGACGTCGCCGGCTTCCCAGCCCATGCTTTCGTTGTCCCATTCTATCGTTCCAGAACCTCGAATCGCATAAAAAATCTCTGCACTGGCGTGGGATTGCAGCGTGAGTGGCTCGTTTGACCGGATGCGAAGGTACGATGCTAAAAGCATCGGGGCTGAGGCAGGCACATCGATTGCCATTGCCGAGCTGGAATCGCACAAAATATGTGTTGAGCCAGCATTGGCGAAGGCCTCATCTCGCTCGTTTAAAAAAATATGAGCGGGCACTTTAGTTCGAGCAACGTTAAATCCTTGATCTAAAGTTAGGTACCGTGCGCGTTGTGTGTAGTCTGGACTTGGGTGTTTTTGCATTTTTTAGCGTCTCCGAATAAGCCGGCGGCAGACCATTTAATACCGGTCTGTTTGTGTGATGATGCCAGCTAAGAATTTAGTCTATTTGAATTTTTATTTTTGCTGAAAAATCTGTCCATTTTGAAATTTCTGATTCAATGAACTTTTTGTATTCTTGCGGCGTGCCGCCATCGATTTGAAATCCAAGTTTGATGAGTTGACTTTGTAATGATGGTTCGCGCAGTCGCGAGTTTAAGGCCCTTGAGAGCGCGTTAATAATGTCCGGCGTAGTGCCTTTGGGCACAACGACTCCAAACGAGACAAATGAATCAACGCTACTCAGCCCTAACTCTGTAAAAGTAGGAACCTCAGGCAGCTCAGGTAGACGTGTTGCACCGGTGACTGCCAAGGCTCTCAGTCGTCCGGCCTGAATGTGTGCCCGACTTGTCGAGAGAACCGTAATCGTGACTTGCGTATGCCCTCCCACGATTGCGGCTATTGACGGCGCGCCTCCCTTATAAGGAACATGTGTTATGTCGATTCCGGCGGCGACCTTGAGCTGTTCGACCGCCAAGTGCAGAGGACTACCGTTTCCTGCTGAGCCGTAGTTGAGTATGCTGGGCGCAGCTTTAGCTATTGCAACCAGTTCTGCCAATGACGTGGCTGCAACGTCTTTGTGAACGACAAGTATCAATGGCATCTTTGCGAGCAAAATCACGGGCGCAAAGTCGTTCAAAGTGTCATAAGGTAGTTTGTCTTTAGCCAAGGCCGCATTGATGACAAAAGAACTGTCTACAACGCCGAGGGTATAACCATTGGGAGCAGCGTTTGCCACAAAGCGAGTGCCGATTGTGGCTCCGCCACCTGGGCGATTTTCAACAATCATCGCTTGACCCAAATGAGCCTCAAGATCTTTGCTGACTGCCCGCGCTAAAACATCCGATGCGCCGCCAGGATCGTATGGCACTATTGCCCGAACAGGACTGTCGGGATATCTGTCTGCCACTGCCGTTCGACCGATGACGCCTAGACCAAACACGAATAAGACACTGAAAATGAGTCGACGCATGATGTTGAGGGCTCTTAGAATAAATAGGCACACTAAGTGCAAATAGACGAAGGCTAATTAAAAGTAATTAGAACGCGCTTGACTCAGGGATCGCTTCTCATGTTTGAGTATAGAACGCACCACTGCTCTAGGACGAACTCTTTTAGGTCACAGGACCTATGGTAAACCCTGTCTTTTGTGCAGTAAATACTAAGGGCCTGCGGTGCAGGCCGCAACCAGCGAGTAAGCGCTGCGTCCTTAGTGTCTAAGGTACCGCCACCGCCTCCTAAACAAAAGTAGAGAACGTTCAGCAGTCGGTGGGTAGCAGGCTATTACTAAAATTTACCAACCAAATCACTTAGCAATCGGCAACTCGTCCCAACGCGTCGTGAACCTAGCAGAACGATTTTCTGAACGCATCGCCCAGCGCTTCTCAGTTCCATTTGCACAAGCTACCTGAGTATTTTTAACAATCGACCCTACCTACAAGACCTCAACCTGTGGGCCCGCCAAGACAGCCAGGCCAATGTTGAGCAGAGCGCGCGCCAAGGCGCTCCCTTCAGTCCGCGGCAATAGCGTGCGATCTGCGTGAGTCGATGGTGTCAACACTATTCTAATTGCGCACCAGAGTCCCGCACTAGCTTGCCTAAACGCTCGGTTTCGGCTTTTATAAAGACGGCAAGCTCGGTCGGTGTTGAGGGCGAGGCCTGCAAACCTTGATCGGCTAGCCGTTTGTTGACTGCTGGATCAAGCAGGGTTGCTGCTATTGCTCGATGTAGAATTACTGTGCGCTCTAGTGCAATACCTGCAGGCGCAAAAAGCGCGAACCAAGTGCTGAACTGAAAGCTAGGAATCGTCTCTGCAATAGTCTCGACGTCTGGTAAGGCGGGTAACCGTGTCAAGCTGCCTACGCCAATTGCTCGCGCTTTACCCATTTGAATGGCAGCCAACTCGGAAGCCTGTGCATCGAAGTATCCTTGCACCGCTCCTGCCATCAAGTCTATTTGAGCTGGCGCCGAGCCACGATAGGGCACATGCGTCAGACTAATTTGGGCCATCGAGGCAAACATCGCCATCGCGATATGAGAGGCACTACCATTTCCAGCCGAGGCGAAATTAAGCCTGCCGGGATTTGCTTTGGCATAAGCGATGAGTTCTCGAGTCGAAGTTACCGGAACAGTTGGATTAACTAGCAAGATAAGGGGTGCCTTGGCGACCAAGCTGAGAGGCTGGAAATTGCAGCGAGCAAGCTGACTTGACTCGCCGTAGATGCAATCCAGTGACCAAGTTTAAGACCACAACGTGGGGTAATCGTAATTGTGGGGTGTGGCTAAAAACTTGGACTGTTTTACAACATAAATCCAACACTTTCTCGGTATGGGGTGCGGCGGCTAACTTGACAAAAAATCACTTTCCCATTCTGTGTAGCGCCGAGATTGTCTACGTCAGGGCTACCAAGGATTCAGAGCAAAGCACACCGACAGATAGCTTGTTTGATTGGCGCCCCTACACGATTGACATCCTCCCCGCCCTCAGTCGATGACTGCCGCTTGCGCGGAAACAGACTAGGAGGACGTCAACCGCGACCAACAAACGGCATGGTTGTGGCCATGATGGTCACAAACTGAACGTTGGTCTCGAGCGGAAAACTCACAATCTGCGCGATCGTTTGGGCAACATGATTCACATCCATGCGCGGTTCAACACGGGTTGAACCGTCAGGTTGTGGCACACCCTTAGTCATGCGCTCGGTCATTGGCGTTGCGGCGTTACCAATATCGATTTGACTACAAGCAATGCGATAGCTACGCGTGTCAAGTGAAATTGACTTGGTCAAACCCGTCACCGCATGCTTTGTGGCGGTGTAACCAATCGAAAACGGACGTGGCGCATGCGCCGAGATCGAGCCATTGTTGATGATACGACCGCCTTGAGGGCTTTGATCTTTCATGATACGGATGGCAGCCTGTGCGCATAAAAACATCCCTGTCAGATTGACATTGACGATGTCTTTCCAGATCTCGACAGGCAAATCTTCAATCGGCACAGGTGGGCCACCACGTCCAGCATTGTTGAACAACACATCCAAACGTCCCCAGCGGCGCACCACCTCAGCAAACAAGTTCTTAACCGAAGCTTCGTCGCTCACGTCAGTGACGATCGGGTGCAGTTGCGACGCCAAGGAGTCACCGCCCTCGGTACGTGTGTCTTCGAGTGCATCGGCACGGCGCCCGGCCATCGCAACCTGATAACCCGCACGCGCCAAATGCAGCGAAACGGCACGACCAATTCCAGAACCTGCTCCGGTTACCACTGCGACTTTTAACTCAGACATTTCTCATCCTAATTGTTGGTGTCCGACCTGGACTTTAATAAACGATGGCTAGGAAGCCACGACAAAATACCGGGCAACCGAGAAGTACAGCATCAATGCAAATAGTATCGCGGTCGTGCCTACGCGCCGCCTAAAGTATCGCGATTCTATCTAACAACTGCACGATCCCTGGATACGTAACTTAACAAATGATTGACAATCTCGCCACACACTGCCACTCAACCCGTGCCACTAGCCGTTCACCCGCGAAGGCCCGGTTTCTGTCGGCGCATTCGGCTGCGAACTCCATTCGCTCCAAGAGCCACCATACAGCGCCCCACCCGACAGCCCGGCCAACTCAAGGGCCAGTAATAAGTGGCAGGCTGACACCCCCGAGCCGCAGCTCGCGACAAGATCTTTTGCAGGATGCGAACCCAACAGCTTGGTAAGCTCAGCGCGCAAGACCTCAGGCGCTTTAAAGGAGCCGTCGTCATTTAAATTTTCTTTGACTGGGCGACTCGCTGCGCCGGGGATGTGGCCGGCCATGGCGTCAAGCGTCTCGTTCTGCCCTTGAAACCGGTCACCAGGGCGAGCATCCACAATCAGACGATCTGCGCGCCCAAGCCCTGCCTGCATATTGGCCAATTCGACCGACACCACTAAAGATGCTGAGCGCTTGAAATTACCTAAAGGCCTGGCGGCTGGCTGTGCTGCGGTTAACGTGTAGCCGGCTTTCTCCCAGGCGGGCATCCCGCCGTCGAGTACCACGACATTGGCATGCCCAACCCAGCGTGCGAGCCACCACAGGCGCGAGCCGTACAGCCCACCGTGGGCATCAACGCCTACGAGCAGTGTGTCGTGGTTGACTCCCACGTGAGCTAAATACTTGGCAAATACGTCGGCGTCAGGCAACGGATGACGCCCGTTGCGCCCGTTTTTCTGGCTGCTCAATGTGCGGCCAAGGTCGACATAGACAGCGCCAGGCAAATGCGAGGCATCGTAGGCGCGCTGGCCAAGGTCGGGATCGACCAAATCAAAGCGACAGTCACAGACCAATACATTGGCTGGGTTCTGCGCGAGACGCGCCTGAAGCGCTTGGGCGGTAATCAAAAAAGACGAAGACATACAGGGATCCTTTATTCTGCCAAAAACGTGCGTGGGCGCATAGCCACTCTGCTATGCTTTTACTTTAAATCAACACTCTATTGTCACCCATGTCTCAGGCAGCCGGAAACGTTTTTGTTGTGGTCGCTCCAAGCGGAGCCGGTAAGTCTAGCTTAGTCAACGCGTTGCTTGAAAAAGATCCTACTCTGTGCCTCTCAGTATCGGCCACGACCCGAGCCCCGCGCAGCGGCGAAACTGATGGCAAGGACTACCGCTTTGTGAGCAGAGCCGAGTTTGCTGCGATGCAGCAAAACAATCAACTGCTCGAATGGGCTGAAGTTCATGGCAATTTTTACGGCACGCCGCGCGATCAAATTGATCAGGCCATTCACCAAGGTCGCGATGTCTTACTAGAAATCGACTGGCAGGGCGCAAGGCAGGTCAAACGCCTGTTTACCCAAACGATTGGCATCTTTATTCTGCCCCCCTCAATCCAAACGCTTGAGCAACGCTTACAACTGCGTGGGCAAGACTCGCAAGAGGTCATCGCCCGTCGGATTCAAGCCGCGAACGAAGAGATTTCGCATGCACCAGAGTGCGAATATGTTATTATTAATCAAGACTTTAGGATTGCACTTGCCGAACTCACCGAGGTCATTGCTGTAGCTCGCTTACGTTACGGTAGCCAGTTCGCCAAAAACGAGGCGTTGTTTACATCACTCGGTCTCGCTGCTTTGGGTTCAACATCGGCGTAGTGCGCAAGTTTTTACGTATTTAAACCATTATTTCTCAGGATCACCATGGCTCGCATTACTGTTGACGATTGTCTTGACCGCATTCCAAACCGCTTCAAGCTCACCCTTGCAGCCACCTACCGTGCGCGCGAACTCGCTCAAGGCCATGCACCTCGGCTTGAGACCAAAGACAAACCTTGCGTGACGGCTTTGCGCGAGATTGCTAATGGCCTAGTGGGTATCGAAATGCTGCGTAAGGTACCAACCTAAGACACTGCAAAATGGCCTTTCCCGGATTTCGCTACGCTTCCACCGGGATACTGGCCGCCCTAAAGGTCGGCTCTAAGCTCAGGCCTGGCGGCAAAGCGAAAGAGCTTGGTTTAGGGGTCGTCTCTGGGGTGGCCACACCACTTGAAACCGAGATCGAACCCGCAGTCGCCTCGATGGCGCATCTGCAACAAATACTTTCTACCTATCTCGAAACAAAAGATATCGCGACAATTCGTGATGCCTATCGTTTTTCTGATCAAGCGCACCTAGGGCAGCTACGCTCAAGCGGCTCACCCTACATCACGCATCCTATTTCAGTCGCCGAAATCTGTGCAGGCTGGAAACTCGACGCTCAAGCGATTCAAGCGGCGCTGTTGCACGACGTCATGGAAGACCAAGGGATTGCAAAGCAAGACCTGCTAGAAAAATTTGGCGATGAGGTCGCTGAACTTGTCGATGGTCTGTCAAAACTTGACCGGCTCGAGTTTGCAACCAAGGCCCAACA
>CANCMG010000108.1 GCA_947378965.1 Alcaligenaceae bacterium
AGTCTGGGCCAAACTGTGATCGTCGAAAATCGAGCCGGTGCGGGCGGTACGACCGGTTCAGATGTTGTGGCAAAGGCTGCTTCTGACGGTTACACCTTATTAATCGGCACGAGCAGCACTCATGCGATTGCCCCAGCTTTATACGAGCGGCTACCGTACAACTCCATCAAAGATTTTTCTCCGGTTGCGCTAGTCGGTACTGCGACCATACTGTTGGTCACGCATCCGTCGCTGCCTGTTTCGTCGGTGACCGAGTTAATCGCGCTAGCCAAAAGTAAACCGGGTGAATTGTCTTTTGGCTCGACGGGCAACGGCAGTGTGTCTCACCTGACTGCTGAGTATTTCAAGTCAACAGCCGGCATCACCATAGAGCATATTCCTTACAAAGGAGATGCGCCGATGACGATTGATTTGGTGAGCGGTCGTATTTCGCTGGCGTTTGGCACAGCGGTGGCTTTTTTACCTTATGTACAAAGCGGAAAACTTAAGGCCCTGGCAGTGACAAGCGCTCAGGCCTCACCCATTGCACCTACGCTTCCAACAGTCAGCGCGTCTGGGTTAAGTGGTTTTGAAGCACTGCAATGGTTTGGTGTCTTTGCGCCCGCCGGCGTTTCAGGCGCCATCGTCAAGCAGTTAAATACAGAGGTCAACCGCGTATTGAAGCTAGCCGAGGTCAGTCAGAAATTTGAAAGCCTTGGCATTGAAATTTCGAACACGACGCAAGAGCAATTTGCTCAGTTCATTCAGGACGAGAATACAAAGTGGGCAAAGATTGTGAAAGTATCGGGTGCAAAAGTTGATTGAGTACACGCATGGTGGTTTGAGTACAAGCCTCACATTTTAAGGGAGCAGCAGCTTTAAGGGCGCAGTAACATTCTCAAAGGAGAAGAAATTGAACACGCAAGCAGCCGAGTCTAAAAATAATAATTCATGGTACGCAGGCCTCACACCAAAGCACTGGAACATATTAAAAAGTTCGTTCATCGGCTGGATGTTTGACGGCTTCGAGGCTGTTGCACTGATTGTTGTACTTTTTCCAATGCTCAAGTCGGTTCTGACGCCTGCTCAAATGGCGACACCCTCTGTTTACGCTGGCCTGGTTATCGGAATGACTCTACTCGGCTGGGGCATTGGTGGCATCGTTGGGGGAGTGTTGGCAGATTATTTCGGTCGAAAGCGAGTGATGTTGTGGTCCGTGTTTTTGTATGCGTTGTTCTCTGGACTGACTGCCTTCTCAAACTCAATCGCTACCCTGTGCGTCATGCGATTTTTAACTGGGTTAGCCATGGGAAGCGAATGGAGTACTGGTATTGCGTTGTTGGCAGAAACGTGGCCAGAAAAAGCACGTGCCAAAGGCGCCGGTTTTCTGCAATCTGGTTTTGGTTTTGGCACCTTGCTGGCTGCTTTAGTTTGGTATGGTCTATCAACCTACAATCCAATGGGTGCTGATACGTGGCGCTTAATGTTTGTGCTTGGTGCGTTACCCGCATTTTTTGTTCTCTATATCCGGCGCAGTATCGGAGAGTCTGAGCAGTGGATGCAAGCCTTGGCGAACAAACGCTGGAGCGCGACCGAAAACTCGAAAGCACCTAGCAGCGATACTCGACCCTTTACGTTGAAACAACTATTTCAAGAGCCTGAAGCCCGGCGATTGACACTGTTGACTTTTCTTTTATCACTCATGACGACGACTGCTTGGTGGGCCATTTCAAGTTGGTTGCCAACCTTTACCGTTGCCATCGCTAAGGCAGAGGGGTTAGCAGACGCAGCAACCTGGGGGTCAAAGATTACGATCTATTACACGATTGGTGGAATTGTCGCGTATTGGGCCTCTGGCTTTATTATTGATTGGATTGGCCGTCGGTGGTTTTTATTTTTCACCTTTTTGGGAGCCTTGATTGCAACTTATATCACCTACAAAATGACGACAACAATGTTTGGCATGATGATCATCGCGCCAATCAATGGATTTTTTACCCTCGGTTGCGGCTTTGTCTGGATGGCGATCTATCTTGCTGAATTGTTTGCGCCTGCCGTTCGCTCAACAGCGCTGAGTGTTGTGAACAATGGTGCACGCATGGTCGCCTGGATATTTCCGATAATGGCTGGCAGCATGATTGAGTCATTCGGTGGGGTTGCACAGGCAGCCTTAACAATGAGCTCAGTCTACGTCATTGGCTTGGTGATCCCTTGGTTTCTTCCTGAGACAAAAGGTAAAGGCTTGCCTCAATAGAAGTATGTTATTGGAAACATGGAAATGATTGAAAAAACAATAGCAATCAAAACAGCTGATGGTGTAATCGAGACATTTTTAACAGCACCCGAAGCTGGTGGTCCGTTTCCTACTGTTGTACTGTTCATGGATGTCTGGGGAATCCGTGAAGAATTATTTGATATCGCAAGACGAGTCGGAGTCGCTGGCTATTGTTGTGTAGTGCCCGATTTTTACTATCGATGGGGTCGTGTGAGAAACGAATTTCGAAATCAAAAAAACGAGATGATTTCACTCGAAGCACTTTCTGCCGCAGATAAGCAGACTGTGCTGACACCGTTGTCGAAGCTCACCGATGATATGGTGGTACGTGATACGGGGGCAATCTTAACTTTTTTAGAGACAGAGCCCTTGGCAAGCAAGGGGGCTGTGGGCGGAATTGGATACTGTATGGGCGGTCGACATATTTTCAAAGTGGCTGGTGTTTATCCTGAGCGCTTTAAAGCGATCATTAGTTTGCATGGCACTAATCTTGTGACTGAGCAAGCCAGTTCGCCTCATCTTTCAATGAAACATGCGCAGGGCGAGGTCTACTGCGGGTTTGCCGAAAATGATCCTTACGCACCGCAGTCGACACGAGATACCTTAGAGACGTACCTGCGAAATACCTGTGCCGTTGCCTACAGTTTCGAGGTGCATCCTAGAACCGAGCATGGCTATGCACTGCCCGATCGTGATATTTTTGACAAACAGGCATTCAATCGCGATTGGGAAATCATTTTCAATATATTCAAGCGACAGCTTGGTAGTTAAACCTTCGTCAGTGTGTGCGCATCGGCAATGCGTGAATCACTAAAATCTTCGGTAAGTTTCTGATAACTGTATTCATTCAATTCAAAGGGGCCGCGAACCATGTCGAGTACTGAATCGCTTCCTAGTGTGATGCCTGGCGACCCTTCGTGGTGGTTTGAAGAGGCCTTGCGTCATGAGGGGCATCGCTCTGCTAGCCCTCCGTTAGTTGGTGAACTTCGAGTCGATGTTGTGATTGTCGGTGGAGGTTTCACGGGCTTATGGACTGCGGTGCAATTAAAAGCGCGTGCTCCGCATCTTAGCGTGGCGTTGCTTGAGGCCTCACTGTGTGGCTCAGGTGCGAGTGGTAAAAACGGTGGCAAAGTGAGCGGCTATTGGTCTGCGCTGCCGAGCTTGGTGAAGTCAATTGGCGCAGACGCGGCGCTGGCTGTCGCACGCGCGGGTACCCGCGCACAGGATGGCATACGGGCCTTTGCAAAAACCGGTGGGCGCGACCTTTGGTGGAGGGAGGGGCCAAGCATTAAGATTTCTGCGGCGCCTGCGCAAGATAAAAAAATCGCAGCGTATGTTTCAGAGGCGCGGCGTCTGGGTGTGTCTGACTCTGTTCAGGCCCTGAGTGCGCAAGAGATCGCAGGCCGTGTTCGCTCGCCAGTGTTTCGCGGTGGAGTCATGTTTACAGAAGGTGCAACGGTACATCCCGCCCGGTTGGCTCGTGCGCTGCGTACTGCCGCGATCGAGGCTGGTGTGCAGGTTTTCGAACACACGCCTATGGTGCAACTTGAAAGAGGTTCGCCCAATCGACTGACAACCCCTCAAGGGCAAGTGATTGCCAAAGAGGTCGTGTTAGCAACTAACGCGCAGTTAGCGAGCGATCCGCAAATTCGGGCGCACGTCAGTGTGTTTTCAAGTTACGTGGTGATGTCTAACCCTGCACCTGAAAAGCTGCAAGAGCTTGGTTGGCTGGGTGATGAAGGCTTGTCTGATTTACGGATGTTTATTCACTATTTTCGAAAAACTGCCGATGGACGGATCCTGATGGGCTCGGGGTCTGGTCCAATTAGTTACGCGGGTAATGCGAATGCAGTTAGTCTGACGCAAGATGCGGGTAGTGCTGCCCGTGCTGAGCGTGGGCTGTATCGCTTGTTTCCGTCGTTTCAGTCGGTTGGGCTTGCAAAGGCCTGGGGCGGGGCGATTGAAGTGTCCTCTGATCGTCTTCCGTTCTTTAAAACGTTTCCGAATACGCGGGTGCATTATGCCTGTGGTTTTTCTGGGCATGGTGTCAACCCGACCTATATTGCCGGTCAGTGCTTGGCCTCTCTCGTGTTGAACCAGAAAGACGAATGGTCAAGCCTGCCTTTTTGTACGCGGTCGCTGCCCAATCTTCCGCCGGATCCTTTTCGCACTGTGGGAGGTCGCTTAGTCCGTTGGGGAATCATCAACTGCGAAGAGGCCGAAGAACAGCAGCGGCAGATTCCTCTGATCGCAAGGGCTGCTGCAAAGTTGCCCGAACTCTTGGGGATGAAAATCGGCACGCGATGACATGTTGAGTTGAAAGATAAATATAGACGCGCTTAGCCTCATAGGTTGCCGAATAAAAATCAACAAGCGATGACCTCTTGTGTTGACAGATAAAAATCACGGTTCGATACGCTGTGAGTTGAACCAGTAAATTGATTGACATTGAGAGTATGGCTCTGTTAACGTCAAAAGCGCCTGAAGCTACGCTTGATTGTTTTGTACTCAGTCGCATGACAACTAAAGGTTAAAAAAATGTCTAAATCAAAACTCCCCAATCTATTTCGCCGCAGATTGAACACTGCAGCGGTACTGACGACGGTCGCAGCACCGTTTGTCTGGGCAACCAAAGCACGTGCCGCGCAGCAGGTGATCGTCCGAACACCGGGGGGGTCTTTTGACACCGTTAAAAACGAGACAATTTACGAACCTTTTCGCAAGGCAACGGGGATTCAGGTGGTACCGGTGGCGGCTACCAACGGCAAACTCTTGGCGATGATGAAGTCGGGTCAAAACGAGCTTGATTTGATCGACACAGGCGATGCCATGTTGCTCGAGTTAGAGCTCGGTAATTATTTAATGCCGATTGACTATCAGGCCTTTAAATATACGGATCCGGCAGACATTGATCAGGTAGTGAAAAGAAAATTTTGTGTCGGTTCGTTCGTGTATGCAATGGTCTTGGGCTACAACACTAAGGTGATTGCGCCTGGCTCTGAGCCCAAGTCTTGGGCAGAATTTTGGGATATCAAAAAATACCCCATGAGACGTACCCTACCTGATATCGCGACTGGTTCGATTGCTCTCGAGTTTGCTCTCTTGGCGGATGGGGTCCCGATGGACAAACTATATCCGCTTGATATTGAGCGAGCTTTCAAGTCCCTTAGTAAGCTGCGCTCAGTGATCCCCAAGTTTTGGGATACTGGAGCCTTGTCATCCACGATGATCGCCGACAACGAAGTGTCGATGGGGTCGCTCTGGAGCACTCGCGCCTCGGTGGCTGCTGACGAAGGTGCGCCGATTGCCTTGCAATGGAATCAAAATGCCTTGCTTGTGCAGGCCTACAGCATACCTAAAGGGGCAAAGAACGTAGAGAACGCCAAGAAATTCATTGACTTTAGTACGAGCGTCGAGTCTCAGTCTCGTTGGCTTGCCAAGTACAAAGCGATCCCCGTCAATACAAAGGCTTATGGCGCAACGGCTAAATCGCTGCTCGATCCGGCAAGCAACGAACCTTGGACAAAGACCAAAGGATTTTTGCTTGATATTAAATGGTGGGCTGACAACCGTAATAAGGTTGCAGCTCAATGGTCGAAATGGATCATCAGCTGAGCACCCATGAGTCAAACATTTGTGCAAGCAGATTTGGCTCGTGAGCTCGGAAGCATCTCGCTTCGACAAGTCACGAAACACTACGGTAAAGAATGTGTCGTCGATGCAATCGATATTGATATTGCAGCCGGTGAATTCTTTTCATTGCTTGGCCCGTCAGGGTCGGGCAAAACGACGACCTTAATGATGTTGGCGGGCTTCGTCACAACCGATACTGGGCAAATCTGTATTGATGAGCGCGACATTGCCCAAGTCGCCCCTCAGCACCGCGGTTTTGGCATGGTATTTCAAAACTATGCGATTTTTCCGCATCTGAATGTTTTTGATAATGTTGCCTTCCCGCTGCGGGCCAGAAAAATCCCTAAGCCAGAGCTTACCCAACGGGTCATGCAAGCACTTGAGTTAGTGCGTCTTGAGGGCTTTGCTGATCGTTTTGCGCGTCAATTGTCTGGCGGGCAACAACAACGGGTCGCTATCGCGCGTGCGATTGTCTTTAACCCTAGCATTGTGTTGATGGACGAACCCCTCGGGGCCTTGGATAAAAATCTGCGTTATCAAATGCAAGTTGAGATCAAAGATATTCAGAAGCGTCTTGGCATGACCGTCGTGTATGTGACGCATGATCAAGAAGAAGCCATGAATATGTCAGACCGTATCGCCATCATGAATCATGGTCGAATCGAGCAAATCGGACGTCCCGCAGATATTTACAAAAAACCAAACAGTACTTTTATTGCAAAATTCTTAGGCGAGGCGAATCTTGTTCGAAGCAAGATTACCCACCTTGGGGCAGCTGTTGCCAGCGTGCGCACTGCAGAGGGCTTAGCGTTACGTGCACAGTACGACCCAACCTTTGCAATCGATACAGAGGTCGATATTTTTATGAGACCAGAGCGCGTTGTGTTGAGTCCCTCAGCGTCTTTGAATGAAGTTCACCAAGACGAGTGGAATCGTTGTCAGGGGACAGTCACGAACTTATCTTTTCTTGGCAATATCTTGCGCCAGACGGTTTTAATTGAGCCCGGTATCACCATTGTTGTTGATACGCAGAACTCATCGCAGGCCTTTGCGGTTGAGCAAGGCGACTTGGTTACCGTTTCGTGGCGCGTTGAAGACTGTGTCTTGCTGAGAGTGAACCAATGAAGCTAACGAGCACCTTGGTTGCCTGTTGGCTGTCGTCGCGCTCGGTGACCGATGCTCCATATCAGAGTTCGATAATGAAGCGCGCGAGTCCCTTCAGTGCCTCTGCGCTCTTGTCGCGACCAACGATCGCTTCACTGTTTGAGAATTCTTAAATGAAGCGAGTCAGTACCTTCGGTGGGTCTTGGGTATTGCTCTTACCGGCGATCGCTTTGCTAGTCGTGGTGTTTTTAGCGCCACTTATTTGGTTTTTTGTTCAATCGTTGAGCAGTATCGGAACCTTTTCAGAGATCGTTGAGCAGTTTGTTGCGGTGCTTGGTTCGAAAGCGGTCTTAACGGCGTTATCTAGTACCAACTGGATTAGTCTGCTAGTGACTCTGTTAGTTCTGCTCTTGAGTTATCCGCTAGCCTATTATTTGGCAACTCACAGTGACTGGCGTTTTTCGCTCATATTGTTTTGTATTGTGGTGCCTTATTTTACGAGTGTCATCGTGCGCACGTATTCATGGATGGTACTGCTTGGACGCAACGGTCTTGTGAACAATCTGCTACTAACGCTTGGCGTGATTAACGAGCCACTCACTCTGCTGTATAGCAAAACGGGGATCTTGATTGGCATGGTCTATGTGTTATTGCCTTACATGGTGTTGACCTTATATGCTTCGCTGAAAGCCATTGATCCAGGGCTGATGCGGGCTGCCCGCGGTTTAGGGGCCAGCTGGTGGTTTGCGTTTACGAGAGTCTATTTTCCGCTGAGCCTGCACGGAGTCGTGTCAGGTTCTTTGATCGTTTTTATTCTGGCACTCGGATTTTTTATTACACCCGCTCTCATGGGAGGCCCCTCAGATGTCATGATTGCTATGCTCGTTGAGCGTGCGGTAGAAGTGACCTTTGATTGGGCAAGTGCTGCGATCATGTCTGTGCTGTTGCTGGGCGCAACCCTTGGCTTGTACGCGATCTATTACCGCGTCACTGATTTGCGCCGAATGATGGGTGGCTAATGATGAATGATGGCGTGGTCACGCGCAGTTTAAATGTTTACGTTGCGATCGCCGCGGTGACGCTGATGGCGCCTATCGTCATCATCACGATTCTTGCTTTTGGTAGCCAGGGGTACATGAAGTTTCCGCCCGAGGCGTATTCACTCAGATGGTTTGAAACTTTTTTTGGTGATCCGCGCTGGCGAAGTGCCTTATGGTCAAGTACCGTGATCGCCTTGATTGCGTGTGTCGTATCGACACTCTTAGGTTTTTTCGCAGCCTACGCCTTCGTCCGTTCTGATGTACGTGGTAAAAAACTCTTGCTGTCTTTTATGCTTTTGCCTTTGATTGTGCCTCACGTGATTACTGCAATTGCCATGTACTTTATGTCGGGCCCGTTTAAGCTGGTTGGCAATGTGTTTTGGATTGGGATTTGTCACGCGTGCATTGCCTTGCCAATTGTTTTATTGATTTTATTATCTGCCTTCCAAAACGTGGATATCAATCTTGAGCGGGCCGCGTTAAGCCTGGGTAGCAGTCGCTTTGGGGTCTTTACAAAAGTCGTTGTGCCTCTAGCACTACCGGGCATTATCTCTGCTGCGTTATTTGCTTTTTTGGCGTCGTTTGACGAGTTGGTGATTTCTCTTTTTTTAGCAGGCGTAAAGTCTGAAACGCTTCCAGTGCGGATCTGGAATAGCTTACATCTTCAGGTTGAGCCAGTGATCGCTGCAGTCAGTGCGTTTTTAATTGGAGTGACTGGCTTCATTTTGTTGCTAGACACGCTATTGAGGCAGTTGCGTCTGACGCGAAAGTAAATGTTTGAAGCAATCGTCAAGTTTTGAATCAAGTCAATTTTTGAATCAAGTCAATCTCTGAATCAAGTCAATCTCTGAATCAAGTCAATTTTTGAATCAAGTCAATTTCTGAATCAAGTAAATTTCTGAATCAAGTAAATTTCTGAATCAATCGAGTACTTTTCAATATTAAAGGTGTCTCTTATGCCTACCTCAAGTTCAACTACGATTGTGATCGGTGCTGGTGTGGTGGGTCTTTCAACCGCCCTGTATTTGCAACGTGCCGGTCAACGCGTGATTGTGATTGATGCGTTACCGCCAGCCAGCGCAGCGTCATACGGAAACTCTGGCCTCATCAGCTGCGATACGGCTGCGCCAATTGCCTTGCCGGGTATGTTGGGCAAGGTGCCAGGTTGGCTGTTTGATCGCTTAGGTCCCTTGGTCATTCGCCCGTCTTATTTGCCAAAAGTGTTGCCTTGGCTGGTTCGTTGGGTTGAGGCCAGTCGGTTCTCGCGGGTCTTTGAGGTGTCGGATGCCATGCGCGCCTTGCACAAAGAGGCGATGAACTGTTGGCGTGAGTTACTTGGTCCAGAGCACTTTAACGATCTGATTCGCACGGTCGGTCAGGTCAGAATTTGGGAAGGGGGGGCAGGCAGCGAGTCTCAAATCGAATTGGCGATTTGTGCGCGTCATGGCATTAAGGCTGAAACCTTGAGCCCGGATGACATTCGTCAGTTGTATCCCGAGATATCGCCAAACATTAAAAGTGGGGTACTGATCCCGAACAATGGTTATACGATTAACCCTCAGCGCTTGGTGCAAACGCTTGGAAATTTGTTGGTGGCGGAGGGCGGTCAGATTCTGACAGAACGCGTCTTAAAAATTATTCCGAACGCAGGCCAACAAGGTTTTATGCTGATGACGAATGTGAACAATCACAACGTCGATCAGGTGGTCGTGGCAAGCGGTGCCTGGAGCTTGGCGTTGCTTGAGCCCTTAGGTATTAAAGTCCCGCTCGAAACTGAACGCGGTTATCACGCGATGATGCCTTCGCCAAATATCACCTTGAAGATCCCTGTTTCGATTAAAAACCGCGGCTTTGGCTTGACCTCGATGGAGCACGGCATGCGTGCGGCTGGTACGGTAGAGTTCGCTGGGTTGACTGCAAGCCCCGATGAGCAAAGGGCCAAAAATCTTGTGACCCAGGCCAAGCGAGTTTTCCCAACGTTACAAACGGGTGAACCAAAATATTGGCTGGGCTTTAGGCCTTCAACGCCGGATAGTCTTCCTGTGCTTGGTCCGGTGAGCCATATTCCAGGTTTGTTCCTGGCGTTTGGGCATGCGCACTGGGGCATGACGGGTGGGCCACCGACCGGAAAGTTAATCTCTCAAATGGTGACGGGCGCGCCTCTGTCGATCGATCCCTTGCCTTATTCCTATAAGCGTTTTAATCAATTTATCTGAACAACATTAGTTGATAGATTGTTGCCTGATGAAAATCGAACGTTTAATTTTTTCAACCGACGTCAGTAGGTGTTAGATGGATAAGCGTACCTTTCTTCAAGCAGCAAGCGTGATGACAATGTTGCTCGCAACGCGGGCAGTCGCTCAATCCAACGTGTCCAAGGTCACTCGGATCGTCGTACCGTTTGCGACCGGAGGCACAACAGACGTGGTCGCTCGGATACTTCAGCCAGAATTGGCTCGCAGTTTCGGCAATACGGTCATTGTTGAGAACAAGGCAGGCGCTGGAGGGCGACTGGGCGCCAACGAGGTCGCGCGTGCTCCTGCGGATGGTCACACAATCGCGCTCATTGCGGATGGCTTTGCGATCGACAGCCTGATTTATAAGGAGATGGCCTATGATCCCTTCAAAGATTTCGCACCAGTCTCGCAACTCGCCCGAGTTCCGCTGGTGCTGGTTGCTCGTAGCAGTCTACCGGCCGATGACGTGACTTCGTTGGTGGCGCTCGCGCTGCGCGAGCCAGGCAGAATTTCGTTTGGTTCAGTGGGTGTGGGTAGTGCCCAGCATCTTGCTGGTGAATTTTTTGCGCAAAAGGCCGGACTGAAACTGCTGCACGTGCCCTACAAAGGAGGCTCGGGCGCGCAAACCGATATGATGGCAGGCACGTTGGATATTTTTTGGGGCTCTGCAGCCTTTGCAAAACCGGCAATCGCCTCTGGCAAGATTAAGGCGCTAGGGGTTGCATCTGACCGACGCAGTCTTGCCTTGCCAGACTTGCGGACACTAGCTGAACAAGGTTTCAACGGGTATGAGCTGTATGGATGGACGGGATTTGTGTTGCCAGCAGGCACACCGGTGCAGCTCGTCAATCACTGGTACGAAACTATTTCGCGAGTCATGAAATTGCCCGAAATTGAGAAACGCTTGTCAGAATTAGGATGGGAAAGCATCATCAGTTCGCCAGAAGTCTTTGGGCAATTTATACGTGCAGAAAATACAAAATGGGCACAGATACTTAAGCAGGCCAATTTTTCAATGCAATAGTTGTTTGCAAGTTGTCTATTTGATTTGACGTGGTTATAGTCAGAGGCGATCGTGCACCGAGAGAAGTCAACTTTTATATCAGCGACACAAAACCCCAAAAAGATAGTGTAGAGATGAGGTTGATCATTTGAACGAAGAGCGTGTGGTTCTTGTGGTGGGGGCAACCGGCGTAATCGGTAGAAGCTTTATTCGTTATGCGGGTGCCAATACCGATTGGTCTCTTGTGGGTGTTCAACGAAGTGTGAACAGCACCGTACAAAAAATCGCCTATTGCGCGGTAGATCTTTTAGATTTTGAAGCGACAAAAATCGCGCTTAAAAAATATAAAAATATCACTGATATTGTCTACGCAGGGTACGTACACGGGTCGGCCTGGCAATCGGCTACCGTTGCGAATACCAACCTACTGCGCCATGCCGTACAAGCGGTTGAGGCGGCGGGCAACCCACTGAAGCGGGTTGTTTTGTTGCAAGGTATGAAATATTACGGTAGCAACTTGGGTCCGTTTCGTACCCCTGCGAAAGAGACTGACGCTCGCTTGGCGGGGCCTAATTTTTATTATGACCAAGAAGATTATCTCGTCACGGCCAGTCAAGGTAAAAGCTGGGATTGGGTTATTTTTCGACCCCATGTGGTCTGCGGAGCAACCGCAGGCTCACCCCTAAATATCGTGTCGATGTTAGGCGCTTACGCAGTGATCTGCCGTGAGTTAGGCCTGCCCTTAGATTTTCCAGGCACTGCCGCTGCGTTCGAGGCTATTAGCCAGGCCACTGATGCACAATTGCTTGCAAAAGCCATTAGTTGGGGGATTGTCACCCCTGAGTGTTCACGGCAGGCCTTCAATGTTACCAATGGCGATTTTTTTCGTTGGAAAAATTTCTGGCCTAAGCTAGCCGAATTTTTTAATATGAAGATGGGGGTTCAGCAACCCGTTGATCTTGCCCAAGTGATGACAGCAAAAGAGGCGGTCTGGAATGAGATCGTCAGAAAACACGGGTTGAATCCAATCGCCATGGAGAAGTTTGTATATTGGCCATTTGGTAACTATGTTTTTTCACTTGATTGGGATGTCATGGCAAGTACCACCAAAATTCGACAATACGGATTTGCTGAGTGCCTGGATACCGAAGACATGTTTTTGAATTTATTTCGTAAAATGCAAGATGACAAGCAGTTACCAAGATAGCACTGTCTAAGAAATTACCAAGATCGAGCTGTCTAAGAAATTATCACGATCGCGCTGTCTAAGAAATTACCAAGATAACGCTATCTAAGAAATTACCAAGATAACGCTGTCTAAGAAGTTACCAAGATCGCGCTGTCTAACAGATTAATAATGAACCGGAGATGATGATGAATGATTTGGACTCCCCTTATGGCTATCGGGCGAAGGTTGGGTTGTTAGTTGTTGGCCCCAATCTTAATCCGACCCCTGAAATCACCAGAATGCTGCCAAGTTATGTGCAGGTCAGAGAAACGCGCGTCGATATGTCTAACGCGGTTGTGACCGTCGAAGAATGTATGAAGTTCAGCGTTTTGCTTGAACAGGCGGCGGCATTGATCGGTCAAGGGCTTTGTTCACCGACGCTAGGCAATCGCTCTGCGATAGCCTTTGCTTGTACCTCGGGCTCACTGGTAGGGGGCCCTGGTTGGGACAAGAAAGAGATTGGCTTCATGACCGAGGCTACGAAACATTATGCAAGTACCCGTTACATAGACGGGAGTCTAACCGCGTCGACCGGCTTTCCAGCGACCACGACTGCGACGGCAGTTGAAGAAGCCATGCACTTTATGGGCATGAAAAATATTGTCATTACGGGCCCATATATCGATGAAATCAATGAATGCTTCAGAGTTTTTTATACAGACTCTGGGTTTAATGTGCTCAAGGTTAATGGGCTGGGTATTCTTGATTTACACGAGATCGGTGCGGCGCCACCTTCGCGTGCCTACAAGGCTGCGCTTGAAGTCTTTGACCCTAAAGCCGATGGAGTCTTCATAGGCTGCACTAATTTTCGGTGTAGTGATGTGATTGAACAGCTTGAGCAAGATCTGGGTAAGCCAGTCATTACCTCTAATCAGGCCACCGCTTGGCAGTTACTGAGACTTCTGGGCATTGATGACCCGGTCGAGGGCTATGGTGAACTGCTAAGAAGAAAACGTTTATAGAGCCATAATCTTTAGCCCTGAATATCAAAAGCGCGCAGTTCAATGAATTGCGCGCTTTTTGATATGCGCCCAGTATGGGCGCACTCTTGTCAATTATAAAATGACGTTCGCTAGTATTTGCTGTTCAGCGCTGTCAACGATTGTCAGAGCTTATTTTTGAATTCAGTGTGTAACTGTCGAACGAGTACTCGGCGAAGCGAAACCATAGGTACTCTTCATCTCGAAACTTTTTCCATTGTGGGTACATTCTTTTCCACTGAGGGCTTTTTTCAGAGAATTCGGCATACAGTTGGAAAGCGATTTTTTCACACTCTTGCAAGATATCTTTCGAAAAGGGTTTTAACTGCGTACCGTTTGCAACTAGTCGACGCAGCGCGGCAGGGTTCTTTGCATCGTAATCGGCAACGATGCGCGTGTTGACTTCGATACAAGCGGTTTCGAGGGCGGCTCTGTATTGAGGGGGTAGTTCTAGCCATTTTTTTTCATTAATAATGGTGTGAAGCATGGTGCTTCCTTCCCACCAAGAGGGATAATAGTAATAAGGCGCGACCTTATTGAGCCCTAGTTTTTCATCATCGTGAGGGCCGATCCATTCGGCAGCATCCAGTGATCCCTTCTCTAGTGCAGGGTAGATATCTGACGCGGCAAGTTGTTGGGGTACGACGCCAAGTTTAGTGAGGACTTGCCCCGCGATGCCCGCAATACGAAATTTTAAGCCCTTTAAATCGGCGACAGAATTGATTTCTTTGCGATACCAGCCGCCCATTTGAGCGCAGCAATTACCAGCGGCCAGGGGGATGCATCCATAGGCTTTAAAAAGTTCGGTACAAGACTCGGCGCCTCCCCCAGAGTACCACCAGGCGTTCTTCTGCCTGACATTCATTCCAAAAGGGATGTCTGCAGCCAGGCCGAAAGCGATATCCTTACCAATATAATAATTTCCTGCAGTGTGTCCCATCTCGACGGTGCCTGCTTGCACCGCATCAAGAACTTGCAAGCCCGGTACAATTTCGCCTGCTGCAAATGCCCGAATTTGAAATTTGTTATGCGTTAACTCTGCCACACGTTTGGCAAGCAGTTCGACGCCTCCCCAGAGTACGTCAAGGTTTTTGGGCCAACTGGCAGCGAGACGCCATTTTATTTCAGGGAGATCTATAGCTTGCGCGTTAGCAACGGTTGAGTGGGCAAGCGCGCCTGCCGCGACTCCGACACTTGAGTGCTTTAAAAATGAACGACGTTTCACTGTGATCCCCTTTGTTGACTGATGCGTGACTTGCCTCATTCAGATGCGCTGATCACCATGTGATCTTGTTGAGTGGCAGGGCACTGTTTTTTTAAAAATTTTATTTTTTTTAGACTTTGTATAAGAACCTTTATAGTCGCACTTTTTGCTAATTACAATTTTTAATTGCGATAAAAGAAAAATAAATGAGGCTAATCGGCTTTAATGTCACCTGCCTTGACGACAGTCCCCCACTTGTCGAATTCTGCTTGAACGTAAGCGACGAACTCAGCCACAGTCATAC
>CANCMG010000109.1 GCA_947378965.1 Alcaligenaceae bacterium
CGTCCTAGCAACCCAAAGATCCCGCAAGACAGCAGGCAAAATCCTAAAAAACTAAAAATAAATTGCTTGCGATGTGTCAGTAAGTGGCTGAGCAATAAAACATATGCAGTTCTGAATTTTTCAAAGCGCTCGTTAAAGCCGACATGCACACCGTGAATCCAGCGTGTGACCACTCCTGGCTTACCTTGATTGCGCAATAGCATATAAGCCATTGTTGGCACCAGGGTGCGTGACAGCACGTACGACGCCAGCATGGCAAAACAGACGGCTTCTGCCAGAGGCACGAACAGATACTTCGCCACGCCCCCCAAGAAGAACATTGGCACAAACACAATACAAATACAAAGCGTTGACACGAAGGCCGGTACTGCGATCTCACCGGCACCATCCATGATCGACTCGTATAAGCCTTTGCCCATGTGCAGATGGCGCTCAATGTTTTCGATCGTCACGGTGGCGTCATCGACCAAAATACCCACTGCCAACGCTAAGCCACCGAGCGTCATGATGTTGATGGTTTCACCAAGCATCTGTAACGCGATGAGCGAAGTAAAAATCGACAGCGGAATCGACACCGCAATAATTGTGGTGGTGCGCCAATTACCCAAGAACAACAACAGCATGAGGGCTGTTAAAGCGCCAGCGATTAGCGCTTCGTGTATGACGCCAGCAATCGCTTCTTTTACAAATATGGATTGATCGGACAACAGTTTGACTTCGATGCCTTCTGGCAGCAACGGTAGTAGTGAGGGCAGTTTGGCTTTGAGTGCGTTGACCACGTCAAGTGTTGAGGCCCCACCATTCTTTAACGCGGTCAACAACAAACCGCGCTTGCCGTCTTGTCGCACGATGTTAATTTGCGGTGAAAAGCCGTCGCGTACGTGCGCGACTTCTCGCATAAAGGTGGTCACGCCGTTGACGGTCTTGACGGGGATGTCGTTGAGTCCGGCAATATTAGGTGGCGATGCATTGAGCGATACGCCGAACTCGGTATCGCCAATCTTTGCTGTGCCCGAGGGTAAGGTTAAGTTTTGGGTGGTGATGGCGTTGACGATATCGGAAGAGGTCAAGCCTTTGGCCAACAGCGCCTGAGGGTCAATATCGACAGACACTGCGCGTACTTTGCCACCGTAAGGAAAGGGCATCGCCACGCCTGGAATCGTTACAAGTTGTGGGCGCAGAATATTAAGCGCTGCGTCAAAGAGCTCTTTTTCTGCCAGCACGTTGCTAGACATGCCCACCTGTACAACCGGGATGGATGAGGCCGTATATTTAATGACCAGCGGGGGCGTAATGCCGGGTGGCATTTGGCGCACGATGGCCGTGGCCGAGGCCACTACCTGCGCGATTGCCGTCTGAATATTAACGTTGGGCTGAAAAAAGATCTTAATAATTGCGATGCCGCCTAATGACCGCGACTCGATGTGTTCGATATCGCTGACCGTGGTGGTAAGCGAACGCTCGTGCGTCTGAGTGATGCGATTACCCATTTGCTGGGCCGACAAACCGTTGTAACTCCAGATCACACTGATGACCGGGATATTGATCTCGGGCAAGACGTCGACTGGCGTGCGCATCACTGCGAGTGGCGTAGTGAGCAAGATGAGAATCGCCATCACGATAAACGTGTAAGGTTTCTCTAGCGCAGTTCTAACTATCCACATCCTGAACGACCCAAGCTAAGCTTTTTAAATATAAGAATTCACTAGGCAAGACGACTCTCGACCGAGCGGAAAATAGGTATTTTCCACTAGTCTGTGAAGTGTCGGAGTATAGAGTAACCAAGCCCCGGCAGGTAGTTGTATTTTTGGGGGCAGAGGGACTAAGACGTTTCAGGGTGTTACAGCCAAGAGTCGTGCGCGCCTCTGGCTTCAAGCCTTTCAGACCGACATGCCAAAAAATAAAGAAATATTTAGTTTTTTGGCATGTTGCCGGTCAGTTCTTTTGTTTTGAGCGATTGGTCGCCACCAGAATCTCTAGATCGATCGCGTCACCCATGGCATGGTAACCAGCCCGATTGGGGTGCAAGCGGTCGCCCGGCCCGCCGATGGTGCTATCGGGTACATATTCTGGCTTCATTTGCCCAGTTTCTATGTCAAGTGTCACGACATCAAAGTCGATCACCCCGGCAAAAATGGGCGAAGAGCGAATGAACGTATTTAAGACTTTGCGCTTCTCATCTTGCTCAGGAAACCCATGTGCGGCACTGGTGCTACCCAACGCAGTGCCCACCGTGGCACCAATCACCCGAATCCCAGCAGTATTCAGGCGTTTGACCCCATCACTCATTTGCGCAATCACTCTGGCAGTCGAGGCCATGCCATTTTTGCTGAAGTCATTAATGCCTTCCAGCCAAATCATGGTGGTGACGCCTGAGAGCTGCATCACATCACGTTCGAGGCGCATTGAAGAGGACGGGCCGCCCGCAAACGGCTTAATCGACGAATATTCAGCGGGCCCGGCGATCTGGTTGCCGCCGATGCCGGCATTGAGCACCACAACCTTGTTGCCGTACTGATGGCGCAGGCGTCGGGCTAACACGTCTGGCCAGCGATCGTCGCCGTTCATGGTCGAGAACGTCCCGTCAGAAATGGAATCACCAAATGCTACGACCACCTTAGTATCGGCGGCGGCCCGCATATCAACCGCATCTAAGAAAAACCAAGACGCCGTGGAATACGGAAAATTTGTTTCGCGCTCATCGTGTGTTTGTACGCCCGAACCCGGCAGGGTGACGTACGAGGTCTGTAAAGCCTTGGCGTGCCAGGTCATTGGGCCGCTCGCTTCTGGGATATGAAAACTGACCGCGAGCTTGCGGCCATCTAACAGATCGTGGTTAGTTGCGTTTACAAAAGGTAAGGTGACTGAATCACTCCAGACCGAGTCGCCGGGTTGCACGGTGACAGCCTGATTGCCTGAAAAGGTGAGGGCTTTGTTCGTGCCGCGGACAAGCTCGGCGCTGCCTAGCTGCAGGCCGACATAAACGTCAGAAAACGTAACGGGTTGTGTGCCCAGCACATTCGA
Organism: Alcaligenaceae bacterium; assembly: GCA_947378965.1. Classification (GTDB taxonomy): domain Bacteria; phylum Pseudomonadota; class Gammaproteobacteria; order Burkholderiales; family Burkholderiaceae_B; genus Zwartia. Next base: position 3,025 of record CANCMG010000109.1, read on the forward strand.
CAAACGAATGCGTGTTTGCTCGCCCCAAACGCCTGGTTTGACGATCAAACGAAACGATTGATTACGCGCACCCGTAGCGGGTGAGGGAAACACCACGTGCATGTTTGGCTGTGCCGAGGGGTTGCCCGTTGGATAAGGGCCTTGAATGGATGCCGCCCAGCTCGTGACCCATTTCATCGGTTCAGCCGCCCAAGTGGGTTGCAGCTGCAAGGCTAGCACAGCGAGCATTGAAAGAAACGTGCGCATGACATGACCTTTTCGTATTTATTCTTGTTCAAACGACTTAATCCTTCTAATGATACCGACTATTTCAGAGGTAAAGCCCCAAGCTCGTAGGCTCTTTGGCCTTAAATCAATTGCGTCGGTCTAACAGACGCTTAACCTTTGAGCTCTGCGAGGTCATGGTGTACTTGTCAAGATCGCCTTTTTTAACCGGCGTGATTTGAACTTTCAGGCTGAGCACCTCTTTCATGCGCCGTTCAAGATCTTCGCGCAAGCCCGCTAAGTCGGTCGTTGGGTCAATCACCTCGACCCAGACATCCATGTGGTCAGTCAACGCTTCGCCAACCCGATCGACAAAGCAAAAGTACTCACCGTTCAGGCGTTTATCTTCAAGGACTGCGGCGCCCACCGCCTCAGGAAACACATTGACCCCGCGCAATTTCACCATATTGTCGTTGCGACCAAAAATACGTTTTAGCCGCCGTGAGGTATTGCCACAGGGGCAGGTGGTCGTGTGAAAGGCCGAAATATCGTTCACATTAAAACGAATCTGTGGGGCACCATATTTATAGAGTGTCGTAATGTAGGTCGTACCTTTCTCACCGTCTGGCAAAATTTTTCCGGTGTCTGGGTCTGCCATCTCTAAAATAAAAGCATCCTCCATGACGTGCATGCCAGTTTGGTGTTCGCATTCGGCTGCAAGCATGCCGCTTTCGTGCGTGCCATACATGTCAAAGGCCTTGGCGCCCCATAAGTCTTCGAGCAGTTCGCGGTTCTCCATCCCTAAGTGGGTGCCTAGCAAACGGACGCCCAAAGACTTTGGGTCGATACCCAATTCGTCGCGCGCCACAATTGCCATGTGTCGCAGATATGCCGGAAACCCCAAAATGACTTTGATGCCCCACGCCTTAATGATCTCAATCTGGCGGCGGGTAGGGGTGTTAGCGCCGCTCCCCGTCATGACTGGCACTGCGCCGGTGTAGCGCCAAAGCGCTTCGCGCGGTGCCATACCACCGTTGCCCAGACCAAGGGATAAAGTCACCAATACCATGTCGCCCGGTCGAATCCCGTGCATCGCCATGCGGCGTCCACCTAAAATCGCCATGGTCTCGCGGTCTTGAGGTGAGTACAGCATCGGGCGAGGTAAACCGGTTGTACCGCCGCTGGTTTGCAACACCAGGGGCATATGCTTGCCACTTTCAGGTGAGATCCCCATGAAATCGCCGAAGGGTGGATTGCGCTCAATACTTTTGCGGATATCGTTGACGTCGTAGACCGGTATCTTGGTCAGGTCATCAAGCGTACGAATATCGGCAGGTACCAAGCCGTGCTCGGTCCAGTGCCGCTTAAAGAACTCGATTTCCCAACCACGCGCAACGGTTTTTAAAAATCGTTGCTCTTGCAGCGCACGCATTTCGTCACGTGAAAGTTTTGCCGTGGTGTGAAAGTAAGTTGGCGGCGGTGGATAGTCGCGCCACAGTTGTTCAAAATCAAGCGAACGAAAATACCAAGGCACAAAGTCTGGTGAGTCGGGCGAATTGGTGTTGTCTTGATTGTTTGTGTTCATTTTGTTCTAGTTCTGTACAAAAAGGTTTAGATGAGGCTGCCCAGGCGCCCGCCATCAACATGCTGCACGGTGCCAGTCATATATGCCCCCCAAGGAGAGCATAAAAATGCAACCAGACCTGCGATTTCGTTGGGCTCGCCCACTCTTCCCATCGGGATCAGTTTAGTGATTTGAGCCATCTGGTCTTGCTCAAGTTGACCAGGGGTGCCACTGCCAAATACTGTGGCGAGTCGCCCGGTTGCAATGCGGCCGGGGCAGATGGTGTTGATGGTGATGCCTTGATTGGCGAGTTCAAGTGACAGCGTTTTTGCGTAACCCAAGACCCCTGCCCAGGTGGCGACCGAGAGCCCGAAGCGTGCGATCGGTTGAATCGCCGACAGCGCCGTAATGTTAACGACGCGACCCCAGCCTTGCTGTTTCATTGAAGGGAGGGCGCCGCGGCATAGTCGCACCACGCTCATGAGATTTTGCTCAATCGCCTTTTGCCAGGCGATGTCATCAAAGCTTTCAAGTTCGCCTAGCGGCGGGGCCCCATCGTTATTGATCAAGATATCGATGCGCTTAAATTCGCCTAAGGCTTGAGACATAATTCTTTCGCAATCAGCGCTCTTGCGGATATCGGCTGGAATAGCAAAGGTCTTAGCGCCTGTTTCAGCCGATATCTTTGCACAGGCCTCGTTCAGGGGTTCTTCTTTGCGGGCGACCATTGCGACGGTCGCACCCTCTGAAGCTAAAAGATGCGCGATTGCGTAGCCAATCCCTTGACTCGCCCCGCCAACTAGGGCGAATTTTCCGCTCAGTGATAAATCCATTATTTGGCCTCGGTGATGCCAAACAAGCGCTCGGCATTGCGATGAAACACGCGTTCAAGAATGTCATTGGTATAGCCGAGGTCTTGCCAGTCTTGCACCAGGCGTTCGTAGCGAAACAACGGGTAGGCCGCCATTTTTTCTTCAGTGTCATACGTTGGGGTGAAGTTCCAGGTACTTTTTTGTTGCGCTAGTGCGTCGGCTGAACGTAGCACGTAACCACGTTCTATACCCCAGTGTGAATGCAAGTCAACGATCCGCATAGTCTCTCCTAATCGCCTACGATAGTAGAAACTTGCTTCGGTGCTGTCAACGCAGGTGTGTCACGGGGCGAGTGTCTTAAGGTAGGCGCAGAAGGCAGAAGGCAGAAGGCAGAAGACAGAAGACAGAAGACAGAAGACAGAAGACAGAACTTACTGAAGCTTGTTAAGCTTGTGCGTGGAGGCTCAGCCAAAGAAGCTTGCGCTGTGAGACTTAGTCAGAGGACAAGTTGTGCAGCCAACGTTCATTTCCGGCGCTAAGACCGCTGGCTTGCGCCTGATTCAATTATTTTCTTGCAGAGCAATTCCTTGAAAAATCAAAAATTACTGACATTTGTGCAAGACCTGAGTGGTTTGCTCGAACGCGAACGGGCTGAACCAGAATTGTTGAAACAGGGGGCTGCCTTATTGACGGCGCTTGTCGAGCAAGACGATTGGCTGCCCGAGCAATTTACGGTTCCGCATCCTGAGTTTTATCGCCAGTATTTACTGTACGCCGATCCGCTAGAGCGGTTTTCGGTTGTGAGCTTTGTGTGGGGCGCCGGGCAGAAGACACCCGTGCACGACCACATGACCTGGGGGCTGATTGGTATGCTGCGCGGACACGAGATCGACACGCACTACTTCAAGCAAGCAGATGGTAGCTATCTGCGAGGTGAGAGTCATGTGCTTAAACGAGGTAGTGTATGTAGCGTATCACCCGCCACGCATGATGTGCATGAGGTCGCCAATTTTCACGCAGACCAGACCTCAATCAGTATTCATGTGTACGGCGGCAATATCGGCCGCATTAGTCGGCACGTATTTGATCCTGCAACGGGCGCTGCAAAAACCTTTATCTCTGGCTACAACAGTGATGTTGTACCGAATCTCTGGAATTGATCATCGTGTTTAAACCTAGTCCAATCAATGCTGTGCAGGTGTGCGAATACCAAGATGTTCGTAGCGCCTTACTTGAAAAACGCGAGATCGCGTTTTTAGATGTGCGCGAAGAAGATCCGCACGCGCAAGCACACCCTTTATTTGCGGCAAATTTTCCGTTATCGCGTATCGAGCTGGATGCCTACTCGAAGTTGCCGCGTCGCGATGTGCAAATTGTGACGCTTGATGAAGGCGATGTCGATTTGATAGAGTCTGACGCCATGCTCGCGGCACGCTGTTTAGTGGCGCTGGGTTTTAGTCGCGTAGCGGTGTTTGTAGGTGGCGTGCGCGCCTGGCAGGCTGCCGGTGGTGAGTTGTTTCGCGATGTGAATGTGCCAAGTAAATCTTTTGGTGAGTTGGTTGAAGCCAAGAGACATACGCCTTCACTCTCGGCGCCTGAGGTGAAGGCATTGATCGATCAACAAGCAGATGTTGTGATTGTCGATGCGCGTCGCTACGACGAGTACAACACGATGAGCATTCCCACCGCCACTAGTTGCCCGGGTGCAGAGTTAGTGTTGCGCATCGCCGAGTTAGCGCCACGTCCAGAAACGCAAGTCATCGTCAACTGCGCGGGCCGCACGCGCAGCATCATTGGTACCCAGTCGTTAATTAATGCTGGCATCCCTAATAAAGTGTCGGCCTTGCGTAACGGCACGATTGGCTGGACGCTCGCGGGCCAAGTGCTAGACAAAGGCGAAACCCGAAAATTTAAAGACGTGTCTGAGCACACGAGACTGACTGCGGCAGAACGCGCGCGCAGTGTTGCAGAGCGTGCGGGCGTTAAGCGTACTACATGGGTAGCAGCGCAAGCTTGGCAAGCGCAAGCAGAGCGAACGACTTATTTTTTTGACGCTCGTACACCCGAAGAGTACGCCACTGGCCATATCGCAGGATTTCGCTCTACCCCCGGTGGGCAGTTAGTACAAGAGACAGAAATGGTTGCACCGGTGCGCGGTGCAAGAATCGTTTTGGTCGATTCAGACGGTGTACGCGCCAATATGACCGCCTCGTGGCTGGCCCAGATGGCCTGGGATGTTTATGTGTTGACTGACCTGCCGGCGCAGATATTTGCCGAAACGGGCCAGTGGGTTGCTGCGTTGCCAAAGGCGCCGGTTGTTCCGTCGATTACAGTGGCTGAATTAGCGGCCGCGTTAAGGGATGAGTTAGCCGATAATAAAATGATTGTCATTGACCTGAGCAAGCACGCTCAGTATGTACAAGGGCACATACCAGGCGCGCAGTATGTATTGCGCTCGCAATTCAAACAGGCACTGAGCGTGTTGCCGCAGGCCCCAGCGTATGTATTGGTGTGTCCGGACGGTCTGCTCTCGGGCTATGCGCATGCTGAGATCGCCGCGTTGTTAAACGCACCTGTTTCAGTTTTGGTTGGGGGTACACACGGGTGGAAGGTCGCTGGTCAGCCTCTTGAAAAAGGTGCAACTGCCTTACTGTCAGAGCCCATTGATCGCTACAAACGACCTTATGAAGGTACCGATGCACCGCGTGAGGCAATGCAGGCGTACCTGGACTGGGAGTTTGGTTTAGTCGCGCAACTAGGCGTGGATGGCACGCATCACTTTAATGTGGTGTAAGTGTGAGTTGAGGTCTTGAATAGTCGGCACTTAGGCTAGAGCCGACTGAGCGCTAAGCGCGCGCAGAAGTTTGAACATTGCCAACAGTGAACTGCAGCAAGACGGCCACTTAGAGCGGTGTCGTCTTGCTGCAGTTACGCTACCTGAGTACCGCGCTGGCTTGCGCCTGCGAGATGAGCTTGTCTGCATCCTCTGCTAATAAAAAACCCTCTTTTAACGCACGCTCGGTTGCCTGTTTGACCGCTGCCACGTAGCCTGCGTGATCCTGATAACGTTCTTGTAATGACAGCCGCGGATCCTGATTCGCTGTTCGCTCTGCGGCTGTAAGAGCAAAGGGAATCATGCCGCCGACGTAATCGCAAATCTGACCTTGATGAAAAGGTTTGTCCCCGCTCGCAGTAATATTCCACCCCAGATAGGTACCGAGCGGTGCGTCTAACAAGGCAACCGGCACGCCCCCTAATTCATTACCATCTTGATCAACCTTAGGCGCATACATTTTTAAGATCTGTTGGATCTTTGGGGGTGCAAGGGAAGGTACTCCGGAGGCATCAAGCGCATTGAACTGTGGACCCCAGTCGTAATCAAAGACCGGCATAATAAAGTCTGCTTCGGGGATCGTAGGCCGCAATCCTGGAAGAGTTGGAAACCCCAAATCTTTTTTATTGGCGAGCGCAAGAGTGCCGCTGTTTTGCCCGGCGGCCGGCGCCAGTGTAGGAAACCGACTAGGCGGTGGCGCTTTGCCGGTGATCACCCAGTCACGAAAATGCACGCGGATCGCATTCACGGTTTCGGTATGCGGCACGGGGTTTGCAGGCAAAACGCCGACACCGAAGTTGTTGCCCGGGCACACCGGACCAGTTTTTGGCAGGCCGGCGCTCGGCAGGCTGGTATCGAACCCGCCCACACCGCCGCCATGGGTGCTACTTGCTATGTAATACCGTCTGACGTTTTCAGGCAGAGGTAAATCGGCCTTAGCATCAGTACCGACCCATTCAGGGGTCAGTTTTAAGGCCCAGACTTCTGCCGAGCCAAAATGTTCGACGATCTTTGGGCAGGTACTGGTTGCTAAGCAACGATCCAAGATGCCGGCAGCAGGCAACCCGCGCACCGGATCAGGATGGGGTAGCCACCATTGCGGCCCTTCGCTCCCAGCCTGATACAACTCAAGTACGCCGTCAGGTTGCGCCCATCTAAAGTTTAAGGCGATGCGTCGACCAGCAATGATAGGCCAGGCACCTTCGTGCACCAGACCACCTTGTTCGGCCTGATTGAATCCTAAGTGCAACCAGCCACGCAAAAAATTACCCGATTGCGAAATGCCGCGACCAATACTGTGTTTGATAAGATTCGCGATCGGGTTTGCGGTGCCCTCATCATCTTTGCCTGAATGTTTGAAGAAGTGACCAACATCTCGCCAGGCGGCCAGACCAATTCCCAAGACATAAGGATCTTGGGCAGTAAAGACGACCTGATAGAGACGCTTGGCATCGAAGCCGTTTTTCAAACAAATCTGCGTGGCATCGGGTGTACCAGGAAACGGCGTTTTGTCATCACATTTTGCCCAGGCCCAATCTGAAGGTGGGATAGACACTTCGTCGATCGCGGTGCCCTGCATGGTCTCGCCACCACGCGATACAAGTGAAGCCTTTGTCGTGTCGAGTGAGACGGGCTTGTAAGGAACGGGATTCGTTTGCACCAGCAAGGGCTGTGAAGCCATCCCTGAGCGATTCACGATACGACCAAATACCTCACCTGTGACGGCCTCGCCCTTTGCGAGGCGTGCCACGGGCACTTGCAGAAACTGCATGCCCTTGATGCTGGCGGTAGGTCGTACGGCGGTTGCGCCGCTGTTGTCGCCTTGCCAAGCGCTTGCTAGCAAAATGTCACCGAAGGCTTGCTCTTGTGGCGCAAACGGAAACACGCGACCACGGTTAGGTACGTCGTGCCAAAGCATGCCGCTTGCCTGCTTGGGATCAATCGGCTTGTACAGCACGAACGAGGCGACATAATGCACTTTGCCGTCAGCGTCTTTCGCGAGCTCGATGTCTTGAATCAAAGCGTTTTGTGGCAGTTTTGGATCAAGCTCGCCAAAAGCTCGGCCCGCGATGATCTCATACGGGATTTTGGAACCATTTACAAAGGTTTGAGCGCCGGTCGATAGTTCGGTTGCCGAGTTAGTAGCCGGCGCCATTGCAAGCGTTTCATCAATGATGATTTTTGTGACGCGCGCGTGAGCGCTGGTGCACATCAGTAGGCTTGCAGTGATGGTTAGCAGCAGGTGTTGGGTTGTAGGCCAAAACCTTCCCTCGCCAAAGTGCTGGGTGGCAGAGGATACCTTGTTGTGCACGGCGTGACTTTTTCTCATGTTGTCTCAGTGTATTTTTACAGTTGCGGTCGTTATTGCGTTTGTGATGTTTGATGTGTGTCTTGTTGGTGTACCTGTCGCTACTGCAAGGACGTTAGCCACTGAATGCCCTGGGCGGATGACGACGCATGTGAAGCAGTCACGAAGCGGTGCTACTGTTTTTTTATCGAAACCGTTTGCAAAAACGCGGCAAGCTGTTTGTTCCACCACTTTGCTTGCCCAGTTGTGCCGTGGCCAGAGGTATCCGGGCTGCCTGGGATTAAGAGAAGTTGGCTGTTTGGGATGCGCTTTAAAGCGGCTTCGATCACACCAAACTCTGGTGGATTACGTTCATCATCGGCCGAATTGATGACAAGCACTCGTGCTTGAATTTTTTCGAGCTCACGCGATGGATCGTAGTCGCGCGATGAATCCCACTGATATAGGTTGTCGTTGGCATCGGCCTTGGATGCGGCTTTCAAACGGTCATTGAGTAACTGATCCGCGAGTTCGCGGGTGGGTGCAAGCTTTTGCAACCCCATGTTGCCGCCACTGGTGCTTGTTTGAAAGAACACCGAAGCAAACTGCAAACTAGGCGGCTGTTGTGTGTAGTTGCCGTTTTGCCAGGCTGGGTCGTTGCGTATCGAATCAATAATCAGACGGCGCGTCATCCAGTTGCGGCCCGACATTGCTGCGGGCATCGATGCCATTGGCACGAGCGCATCCATAAAAGTGGGGTGCTTGACACCCCAAAGCCAGGTTTGCATCCCACCCATTGAGTTGCCTAAGACGAGATGCAGGTGCTTGAGCCCTAAGCCTTCGGTGACCAGGCGATACTGGCCCGAAACCATATCGTCATAGTTGTATTGCGGAAATTTTGCGCGTAAACCGTCAGACGGTTTACTAGACGCACCCATCCCAATGGCATCGGGCAGAATAATAAAATATTTGTTGGCATCAAGAGCCTGACCCGGGCCAAATAACTGACCACCAAAGGCGGGGTTGAGCATGCCAGTGCCGGTGCCTGCAGTACCATGCAAAATGAGAACCGGTATGCCTGTTGGCTCACCTAGAGTGGTGTAGCCAAACTTGACCTCGCTTAAGACTTCACCGGTATGAAACTTAAACTCTTTGGCAACCCAAGTTGCTTGTTTTGGAGTGTGCGTTGTCTGAGCCATTGAATGAGCCGTTAAAAGAGTTAACAACATAAAACCGAAGAATTTTAAATAGCGAAAACCAGCCAATATGACATCATGTCGCATCAAAGCACCTCTTTCAACAGGTCTATAAACAAACGCTCGCCATGACGAACTTTTTGTTGCCAGTCTTGGCCCGAGTCTTCGTTGGTGTGATCAGTCACATATTTAAATGAGCGCCACGCGATGTTGTGCTCGTGGGCAATGGCAGCAATTGCAAAAAGCTCCATGTCCACCACATCAACATTGTGTGTCTCAAACCAAGGGTCTTTGGCCATCACAAAGCTGTCGCCGGTGCCGCAGGTGTAGTGTCCGAATCCTGAAAGATACTCATGGGGGCGCGCGCAAAAGGGCACCTGACCACGCGGCGCCAAAGGCTCGGCAATCATGTCGCGCTGCACCACCCGCTGAATTTCAATGAGCCCACTGGCGTGTGGGGCAACAGCACCTACCGTACCAAAATTAAAAATACGCTGCGGCCGAGTGTGCTCGATCGCCTTAAACGTTGCGATGGCCGCATTGAGTTTGCCAATGCCAGAGTAAAAAATATGCACCCCTTTGGGTAGCAGGCTGGCATCTAACTCGCTGGCGAGCGCCGTAATGATGATGGTGTCGGTGGTCATATGACTTTAGATAAATCAGTTAACCTACATCATATGCCGGCACACTTAGACAAACAACAGCACTTTGCTGACGGTTCATACTTAGCAAACAACAGCGCTGTGTTGACTGTTCATCGCCGCTGAGTGACGCCGCGGTGTTGGGCTGTATCGAGTGGACAGTGCGGTTTGAGGCTAACAATTTGCATTTTTGTCGTTTGAGAGGTGTCGCTTGGAAAAGATATGGGTGCATTACTGATTTCTCTGAACGAACTGTCTTGGTCAATTCTGTTACCTGCCTTTTGTGCGGGCCTGCTAGTGATTGCCACGCACGTTCCGTTAGGGATGCAGGTTTTGCAGCGCGGCATCATTTTTATTGATTTGGCCATTGCTCAGGTCGCAGGGCTTGGCGCGTATTTGGTCACGATGCTGCTGGGGAGTGAAGCACCTGTGGTCTGGGTGCAGGTGGGTGCGATGGGGATGGCCTTGGTGGCCGCCTGGTTGTTAGTGGCGACTGAGCGTGTGACGACCCGCTATCAAGAGCCTGTGATTGGGATTGTGTTCGTTTTGGCGGCAACGGCCGTGGTGTTGTTGCTGGCTAATGATCCGCACGGTGGACAACATTTATCTGAATTGTTGGCGGGTCAAATTCTGTGGATCGGTTGGGCGCAGATTTTTTACTCTGCGTTGGTGACGGTAGCCTTATTAGCCACAATATTTTTATTTCAAGGCAAGCGCGCCTGGTTCTATAGTGTGTTTGCCGTGGCGATTACTGTTTCAGTGCAGCTCGTTGGGGTATATCTGGTATTTGCGACGCTGATTATCCCCGCGCTGGCGACGATCAAGCTGCAAGGCAAGCGGCGGCGGCTTTGGGCAACCTACCTGGTAGCGGTGGTCGGTTATGTATTGGGCCTGCTGGGGTCGGCTTTATTCGACTTGCCTACAGGCCCTCTGATTGTCTGGGCTTTGGCTGTTGTGGGCATTGTTGCCTTGCTGACGCTGCGCCGCCAGCGTAGTTCACAGTTTTAGTCACGCCCCTTCTTTAGGCCACAACACCATTTGCGTGCAACGAAACAAAGCAATTTTTTTACCAGTCGCTTGATCGCTTACAACGGCATCCCAAACCTGAGTATTGCCGCCTAGGTGCTGCGCCGTTGCAGTGCACAAAATCACTTCGCCCTCGCCGCGCACTGTTCCTAGATGATTGCTTTTGAGCTCGATGGTGGTGAAAGATAGCGCGCCTGTAGGCAGATGCGCCATGGTCGCATAGCCACAGGTCGTGTCGGCAAGCGCGATCACGCTTGCCGCGTGCAAGTAGCCATTTGGCGCGAAATGGACCTTGCGCAGGACCATGCGGCTTTTTAGCGTGTTTTCTGAGACTTCAAGCGCCTCAACGCCCATCAGCCCTGGCAAGTTTTCACCACTACGTTTATTGAGTGCGGTGACGGTCATTTCTGGGCGAAGCTTAGACATCTTGCGAATCTCTTTTGAAAAGTGAAAAAAAAAGTGTACTTTGTGGCAATGAGCCAACTGCGCTGTTTTTTTGAGTTGGATCGCGCAGCCAAACCGTGATTATGCATGACCTTGCTTAGGATTTAAAAATGATGCCTTCAACGAATAAAAAGATCCCCACCCCAACCTTGATGGCGAACGACCGTCTGGTGCAAGGCTTTTCAAGTAAGCGGCTTGCCCATTTAAGTGACGTGATGCAGGCGCAGGTCGAGACGGGAATGTTTCCTGGGGCTGTGACGGCGATTTTGCACCGTAATCAATTGGTGCATTTTGAGGCATATGGCCATTTGGATGCGGCGCGTAGCCAGCCGATGACAAAGGATGCATTGTTTCGTTTAGCGTCGATGACCAAACCGTTAGTGACGACCGTAGCGATGATGATGGTTGAGCAAGGTGTGTTTAGCCTTCAGGATCCAATCACTCGGTGGTTGCCTGAGCTCAATAACTTAGTGGTTGAAACGCCCGAGGGCGATGTGCCGCTAGCTCGCCCGATTTGGGTGCAGGATTTGATGCGCCATACTTCGGGCTTTGTGTACTCAGGGATGACGCATTCGCCACGCATTAAAGCCCTGTACGAGCAACACAACATTGAATCGCGTGTCGAGGACATCAGCGCCGATGAGATGCTACGCAACCTAGGCAAAATTCCCTTGGCGCACCAACCCGGCACGTTTTGGGAGTATTCGATTTCGGTGGATGTCTTGGGGCTTTTGCTAGAGCGGGTATTGGCTCAGCCGTTAGACGTGATTGTTGCGCAAGC